>CBFHAF010000115.1:0-9364 GCA_965653435.1 uncultured Chitinophaga sp. | reverse complement strand
ACAGCGGCCGGTGCCCATCCTCCGGCGGCTGACATTCAAAAGGTGTATTATGAGATTTTCCATTCTGGTCATATTGCTCACTATCAACGGCTTACTGATGGCCGCATCCGGCAGCGGGCAGGATCTTAACAAGATCACCGTGTCCATCGACCTGCGGAACGCTTCGCTTAAGCAGGCGTTCAAAAAGATCGAATCGCTGGCCGATTGCTCCTTTACTTACAGAACCCAAGACGTTGCAGGTTACAACAACATCACCTACCACGCAACAGATATCCCCGTCAGCCGCCTGCTGGACGAGCTGTTGCGCACTACAGACCTGCGGTACGAGCAGGTGAACGCCAATATCGTCATCAAAAAAGGGATCGCTCCTTTAACCGCCGGGCCTTCCGGGCGCGTGGCAGCCATTCCTTTTGATGGCGGTATCAGGGGCGTGGTGCGCGACGCATCAGGCGCGCCGCTGGCTTTCGCCACCGTGCAGATCACCGGCACCACCAAAGGCGCCGTGGCAGACGAACAGGGCCGTTTCTCCATCACCGGCCTTCAACCCGGCAGCTACAAAATCCAATCCACCGCCATGGGCTTCGTTTCGCAAGTGCTCGACGTGACCGTGGCGGATAACCAGACCGCCACCGTCGAATTCCGGCTCCAGGTAAGCGATACCAACCTTTCCGAAGTAGTGGTGACGGCCCTCGGCATTACGCGCAACCAGCGCTCCCTCGGTTACGCCACGCAGGGCGTTGCCGGGAAAGACCTCACTTACACGAAAGAGCAGAACGTGCTCGGCTCGCTGGCCGGCAAAGTGGCCGGCGTGCAGGTGGTAGGCTCTTCCGGCGCCAGCATGGGCGGAACGCAAAAGATCAAGATACGCGGCGTGAACTCCATTTCCGGTGCGGACCAGCCGCTGATCGTGGTAGACGGCACGCCCATCTCCAACTCCAATTTCGCCGCCAGCGACCGTGCGGACTATGGTAACCTTGCGCAGGACATCAACCCCGAAGACGTTGAATCCATCAGCGTATTAAAGGGCCCCGCCGCTTCCGCGCTTTACGGTATCCGCGGACAGTACGGCGTGATCATGATCACCACCAAAAAAGGTAAAAAAGGCCCGAAGAAAATAAACGTGCAGCTCAACAGCGCCTATTCCATCGAGAAGGCGGGCAACTTCATGCCCCTGCAAAACCTTTACGGCGCAGGTTCCAAACAAACCTGGAATACCCTCGCCAACGGCCAGAAGATGGTGCAGACCGACTGGGACGAAAGCTGGGGCCCGAAAATGGACGGCACCCCCGTGCGCCAGGTGTTCAGCTTCTACCCGCTGGACCCCGAATATGGCAAGGAAACGCCCTTCGTTGCACACCCTGACAACATCAAGGACTTCTACGAAACCGGTTATAATCTCAACAACGGCATCAACATTTCAGGAGGAAATGAAAACTCAACCTTCCGCCTGAGCTACAATAATACCAGCATCGGCGGCGTGGAGCCCAACTCCTGGCTCAAACGCAACAACCTCGGGCTGAACGCTTCGCTGGACATATTGCCCAAGCTGAATGTGGCGGCCAATATCAATTATGCCAACAACAAAGCCCAACGCCCCGCGCAGGGCTCGGAATGGGGCGCACGGTACATGGTGCAATGGTTCCAGCGCAATATGGACATGAAACGCCTGCGCAATTACCGTTATGCGGACGGCTCCATTCTTTCCTGGAGCATCGCGCCGCCGGCCAACGGCAGTTCCGGCGTGCTGAACAGCATCAGCATCACCAACTGGGACAATCCGTATTTCAACGCATTCGAAAGCCCCTCCAACGACAACCGCGACCGCTTCTTCGGCGATGTGGGCGCCACCTACGACGTGTTGCCCGGCCTGAAAGTAAGCGGCTTCGTGCGCGGCGACATGTATACCCAGAACATCGAGACCCGCACAGGATTCGGCGGCCGGGCCCTCCCCGCCTACGCCGTCGCAAAATACCAGAACAAGGAAATGAACTACGAGCTGCTGGCGCAATACAATAAGACCTTCGGCGACTGGTCTTTCAACGCCAACCTCGGCGGCAATATCTACCACCGGAAATATACCTATATGTCCGGCAACACGGTAGGCGGCCTTTCCAGTCCTGAGTTCTTCAACCTCGCCGCGTCCAAAGACCGGCCCGTTATCAATTCCTACATCCTGGAAAAGAAGATCCGCAGCGGCTACGGCATGGCCTCTTTCGGGTACCGCAATACCTATTTCATAGATGCATCCATCCGTAACGACAATTCCTCCACCCTCAACCAAAGCAACAACTCCTACTGGTACCCATCTGTATCCGCCAGCTATGTGTTCAGCGAAGACCTGAAATGGAAAGCCCTGAGCTTTGGCAAGCTGCGCCTCAGCTATGCGCAGGCGGGATCGGACCTTGGCGTATATGAGACCTCGCCTGTATTCGGCGTAGGCGGCATCTACGACCCGCCGGTAGGTTCCACCGTGAATTCCCTGCTGGTGCCTGACAACCTGGTGAACGAGAATATCAAGCCTTCCTTCGCACATTCCTACGAAGCAGGCATAGAGCTCAAATTCCTGGACGGAAGGCTCGGGGCGGACTTCACTTATTACCTTCAAAAGAACAAGAACCAGATCATCCCACTCGCTTTGTCCGGCACAAGCGGTTACGCAACCACCACGATCAACGCAGGGCTGATAGAGAATAAAGGTTTTGAGCTGACGTTAACGGCAACGCCTGTACGCAGTAAAACAGTGACCTGGAACACCATCATAAACCTGAACAGGAACAGGAGCATGGTAGTGGAGATCGCGCCGAACCAGAACGTATACCCGCTTTACTCCACCACTTATTCCCAGGTGACCAGCTACCTGAACGCCTATAAAGGCCAGTCTTTCGGCAGCCTCATCGGCAAGGCCTACCAGCGCGACAGTGCTACCGGGCAGATATTGCTGGACAATAACAACATGCCGATGTATACCGAGGCCACGCATAATTTCGGCAGCGTGCTGCCCGATATGACCGGCGGCTGGCAGAACACCGTACGCATCGGGCAGTTCGACCTGAGCGCGATGATAGACTTCCAGAAAGGCGGCCAGTTCTTCAGCCGTACCAAAATGCTGGCAGCCAAAACCGGCATGGCAGTTGAAACCGCGGCTATGAACGACAAGGGAAAAAATGTCCGCGATCCGCTGGCAGACGGTGGCGGGGTGAAAGTGACCGGCATAAAGAACTCCACCAAAGAGCAGGTAACGGCTTACGTGGATGCACGCGCTTACTACCGCACCGTGCTGGGCACGCACGTTTATGAAGAATGGCTTTATGACGCGGACTACATCAAGCTCCGCGAAGTAAGGCTCGGCTATACATTCCCGAAAGAACGGCTGGGCGGGCTGCCGTTGCAGAGCGTGAACATCGCGCTGATAGCGCGCAATCCCTGGATGATATGGCAGGCCGCTCCCAAGGGGCTTGATCCCTCCGAGATGTCTGCCGGCGCGCAAAGCATCAGCTGGTTTGAGTCAGGCCAGGCCAATACCGTTCGATCATTCGGAGCAAACCTTACCGTCAACTTTTAAAGCGAATCAACATGAAAAAAATATATCTGATCGCTGCAGCGGGCCTGGTGCTGGGAGGATGCAACAAATTTGGCGATATCAACGTGAATCCCAACCTGCCCTCGCAGGCATCCAACACGCAGCTCATAGCCAACTCCCAGCTTTACCTGCCCGTGCTGCAGGAAAGCCCGCAGGGAGAGTTCAACGCGCAGTACCTTTCCGAAACACAGTATCCTAACACTTCCTTATATACCCAGGTGTCAGCGAGCTTCTACGGCATCTACCAGGGGCCGCTGATGAACCTGGAAACCGTTCTCACTTCGAAGGAGCAGGACGTAAAGGAAGGCCCCATCGCCAACCAGCTGGCCGTTGCCAAAGTGCTGAAGGCGTATTACTTCTGGCATATCACAGACCGCTGGGGCGACGTGCCTTTTTCCGAAGCGCTGAAAGGCAAGGAAAAGTTCACGCCGGTTTATGATACGCAGGAGTCCATTTACAACGGCCTTTTCGCGTTGCTGGATGAGGCCGATAAAGCTTTTGTGGCGGGCAATATCTCCAACGACGTGATCTACGGAGGCTCACCCGATAAATGGAAAAAGCTCGGCAATACGATCCGCATGCTGATGGCGCTGCGCCTTTCACAAGCCGCGCCTGTAAAGGCGGCGGCAGAATTCAACAAAGCCCTGAACGCAGGCATTATGACCAGCAATGCGGACAACTTCGTTTTCCGGCACCTTGCAGAAACTTCCATGGAAAGTTACTGGTACAACCAGGTAACCACCCAGAAGCGCCAGTGGTGGTCCGTTTCGAAGCAGATGGTAGACTTGCTGCTGGCAGCGGAAGACCCGCGCCTGGCTGTATATGCGGACAAGAACGGCGCAGGCCAGTACGTCGGGCTTGAATATGGCAGCCTTGACGGCAGCACCGTTTCCGAATGGAGCCTGCTGGGCGCAGAACAACGTAAGCAGGATGCTACCGTATACCTCGTAACCTTTGCCCAGGCACTGTTCGCAAAAGCCGAAGCCGCCCACCGCAACTGGATACCCGGCGGAACGGCAAAGGCAGACAGCTGCTATACCGCCGCCATCGAACATTCCGTTCGCCAGTGGAAGAACAACGACGTGACCGGGCTGGCCGCGATGATGGCCAAACCCGGCATGGCCTACGATCCCGCCACAGCACTGGAGCAAATTTCCACCCAGCGCTGGATACACCTTTTCATGCACGGTTATGAAGCCTGGGCCGAATACCGCCGTACCGGCTTCCCGGTGCTCACCAAGCCCCAGGGCAAAGACGTGCCTAACCGCCAGGGCTACCCGGCAGACGAGGTGTTTAACAACGCCGCCAATTACACAGACGCTGTGAGCCGCCAGTTCGGCGGAGCCGGAGACGGCCTCTACGGCAAAGTTTGGTGGGATAAATAAGTCTTTCTCTATCTGTCATATAAATGCGCGTTACTGCTTGCGGTAGCGCGTATTTTTTTGCCGGAACAGAAGTGGGCCCAAATCCCTTAACTTTGGATATTAAACCTGTTTACAGTGCCACACGAGTGCATCTCAGTATTTGATATTTTCAAGATAGGCGTAGGACCCAGCAGCTCCCATACATTAGGCCCCTGGCGCGCCGCCATGCGATTTATTGATGAGCTTGCCGAAGCCGGCAAACTGCCTTCCGTTCAGCGCCTTGGCGTGCTGCTTTACGGCTCGCTGGCCAAAACCGGGCACGGGCACGGTACGGACATCGCCGTTCAGCTCGGCCTTGGCGGAGAAGATCCCGTCACCTGCGATGTGAACGGCATAGACGCGAAGATCGAAAAGATCCGCCGCGAACAAAAGCTCCGCCTGCAAGGCAAATACGAGATCGCTTTCGATCCGCTGACCGATGTGGAATTCCTCTACGAAGAATCCCTCCCTTTCCACCCCAATGCACTGACCTTCCTTGTTACCCTGAAAAACGGCGAACAGCTGGCATCCACCTGGTATTCCATCGGCGGAGGCTTTGTATTGAAGGAAGGAGAAACCGCGGGCGGCGGCAAAAACAATGTGGACCTGCCTTTCCCGATCGACACAGCGCGGCAGCTGCTGCAATGGTGCATCAAAACAGGCTTCTCTATTTCGGAGCTGGTGCTGGAGAACGAACAGGCCTGGCGCAGCGAGGCGGACACCAAGGCCGGCATTTTACAGATATGGGAAGTAATGCGCGACTGCATCTACCGTGGCTGCCATACTACGGGCGAGCTGCCCGGCGGGTTGAAAGTAGGCCGCAGGGCCGCGGCGCTCAATACCAAACTCCTGAAAGGAAGAACATACACCGATTATAACAGCTGGGTGGAAGCCATCCGCGCAGGCGGGGAACATTTCTCCTATACGCTGGACTGGGTGAGTTGCTTTGCCCTGGCGGTGAACGAGGAGAACGCCTCCTTTGGCCGCGTGGTGACGGCTCCCACCAACGGCGCCGCGGGCGTGATACCTGCGGTACTGCAATATTTCATTACGTTCTGCGATGGCCTGCATCCGGAAAAGATCATACAGTTCATCCTGACCGCTTCGGAAGTAGGCAGCATCTTCAAAAAACGCGCGACCATTTCAGCCGCCATGGGCGGCTGCCAGGCTGAAATAGGCGTATCATCGGCAATGGCCGCCGCAGCCCTTACGGAATGCATGGGCGGCAGCCAGCGCCAGGTGCTGATGGCCGCGGAAATAGCCATGGAACACCACCTTGGCCTCACCTGCGACCCGATCGGAGGGCTCGTGCAGGTGCCCTGCATTGAAAGGAACACCATGGGAGCCATCAAAGCCATCACCGCTTCCCAGCTGGCGCTCCAGAGCAATCCTGAACTGGCAAAGGTTTCGCTGGACGCCGTGGTGAAAACCATGTGGGAAACCGCGCAGGACATGAATTCCAAATACAAGGAAACCTCAGACGGCGGGCTGGCCGTGAATATACCCATCAGCCTGCCCGAGTGCTGAGCCATTCAATAATCTTCCGATCCATGCGTTCCGTAAATAAGCGGGACGCTTTTTTTATTTAATCTGATGTTTTCAGTTACAAATAATAAATTCCTATTATATTTGTATTTCTAAAATACACACGATTATGCCATCCAGTCAGGAACTGTTGTTTATCGTTATCATTGCCGGCGCTGTAGTGCTCGTTATCTGGACCCTGAAAGACACCTTGAAAAAAGGCGAGAAGAAAGAAAAAGAAGAAAGGGAAAAGGAGCTGAAAGCCGCGTCAGGAAAAGCGGAAGGCGGCCAGGGCGGCGTAGTGCTGCCATTACAGCTGCAGGCGTATGAGAGGATCGTGCTGTTCGTGGAGCGTATTGCCCCGCAGAACCTGATCAGCCGTGTGAACCAGCCAGGCTTCACCGTGCTGGACATGCAGATAGGCATGGTATCGAATATCAAATCGGAATACGACCATAATGTTTCGCAGCAGATATACGTAACGGCGCAGGCCTGGGAAGCCGTGAAAACCGTGAAGGAACAGACCATTTCCATCATCAACCAGATAGCGCTGAAGCTCCCGCCGGACGCGCCTTCCATAGAGCTGAACAAACAGATACTGGAACTGTTCATGCTGCAGCCGGAATCCCCTTCAGACATCGCTATAGAGATCATCAACGCCGAAGCACGGAAGCTGATGCAACGGTAAAGGATAAAAAAAAAGAGACCATGCGGGTCTCTTTTTTTATAAGTTCTTCTCCCGGATCATTTCATTCAGCAGGTAGGTCTTGCCGTTGAACCGGATATATAACGGCCGGCTGGCGTACCAGGGCCTTTCTTTTTCGATTTCATGCACCTGTATATGCAGGTGCGGCTCGGAACTGAAGCCTGAGTTGCCCACGCAGCCCAATGGCTGGCCGATCTTCACCATATCCCCTTCTTTTACCATCACACTGCCCATTTTCAGGTGGCCCATGAACACGGTGTAGTTGTCTCCTTCTATCACCACCATATTGGTGTTCTTCGGCCCCCGTGCCATGTTCGGCGGAATGTTGTCCGGGTTGCCGCCATAAGCCCGTACTACCTTGCCGGAGCAGGGGCTGTAGATCGTGTCGCCGAAAATGGCGTAATCTTCCAGCTTCCTGGAAAAGACCGTATTGGCCCGGTTGCCGTATTTATTCAGCTTTACGATATCCATTGCATAGATGGCGCCCCGCAGGCTGAAGTGGAAAAGATTGGTAGGCAGTCCCTTCCCTCCCTGCAAAACGAAATAACGGCCATTTTTAACCGGACAATCGAGCTCAACCGTCTTGGGTACGCCGGTAGTGCCGGTAAAATATAACACGCTGGCAGCGCCCAGTAAAATGGTGAAAACGAATTTCAGCCAGATGCTGCGCGCCCGGAGGGTCACCTTCCGCCGGATGAAGAACCAGGCCGTGCTGAGCAGGAAGAGTATGCCGAAAACATATTTCAGGTAAATGCTCAGGAACACCCACATGCCGTAGAGGTAAATGAACAATGCCAGGAAAGCGGAAAGCACGGCGGTAAACACCAGGTCTGCAAGCGGTTTCCGGGAAGCCCGGTACATCAGGAACATACTCAGCGCTGCCAGTCCGATCGTTAGCGCCAATAACAAATACGTAATCATAGCCGGGCAACAAAATTTACCGCAATTTATCGTTTTTAAAGTAACATTGTAAATATGGAAAAGAAGATCAGGACGGATTCGGGAATAGAGATACAGCCTTTGTACGCTACTCCCGTACCGATGGATGAACTGCCCGGCAGCTTCCCCTTTACCAGGGGCATACACGCGTCCATGTACCGGGATAAGCTGTGGACCATGCGGCAATACGCCGGGTTCAGCACAGCGGAAGAATCCAACAAACGTTACCATTACCTGCTCAGCCAGGGCGTCAGCGGACTCAGCGTGGCGTTCGACCTGCCCACGCAGATCGGTTACGATTCAGACCATGCCATGGCCGAAGGCGAAGTAGGCAAAGTAGGCGTGGCCATCGATTCCCTGGAAGATATCGAAACGCTTTTCGCCGGCATCGAGCTGGAAAAAGTGTCCACCTCCATGACCATCAATGCCACCGCGTTTATCCTGCTGGCATTCTACATTGCATTGGCAAAAAAACAGGGGGCGGACCTGCATAAGATCTCCGGCACCATTCAGAACGACATCCTCAAGGAATACGCCGCCCGCGGCACCTTCATCTATCCCCCGCAGCCTTCCATGCGGCTCATCACCGATATTTTCGACTATTGCAGCCGGGAAGTGCCCAAATGGAACACCATTTCCATCAGCGGTTACCATATCCGCGAAGCGGGCGCCAATGCCGTACAGGAGCTGGCCTTCACCCTTTCCAACGGGAAGGCTTATCTGAAGGCCGCGCAGGCCGTAGGGCTGAACATCAATGTGTTCGCCAAACGCCTCAGCTTTTTCTTCAACGCGCACAACCATCTTTTTGAAGAAGTGGCGAAGTTCCGCGCCGCGCGGAATATGTGGGCCCATATCACCAAAGAGCTGGGCGCCACCGATCCCAAGGCGCAGATGCTCCGGTTCCATACCCAGACCGGCGGCAGCACCCTCACCGCGCAGCAGCCTCAGAACAACATTGTACGCGTGGCCGTGCAAACGCTGGCCGCTACCCTGGGCGGCACGCAAAGCCTTCACACCAACGGCTTCGACGAGGCCATATCCCTCCCAACGGAAGCGGCTGCACGTATTGCGCTGCGCACCCAGCAGATCATCGGCTACGAAAGCGGTATTGCCGATACGGTAGACCCGCTGGCCGGCTCCTATTACGTGGAAGCGCTCACCAAAGAAGTGGAAACCCGCGCCTGGGAGCTGATCTCGAAAATAGACGCCATG
>CBFHAF010000114.1:0-9372 GCA_965653435.1 uncultured Chitinophaga sp. | reverse complement strand
CGCCGGGCCGCATTTTGGTTTGTCATTGTTCGGTAAGCCGGGCCGCTTCACTCCTTCAATTCCAGCTCCACGTAATAAACTCCGCCGTTGTACCGCCTGGTATATCTTCCGCTTACGCCCGCAAAACCCGCCGATCCGCCCGTAACGGGAAAATCATGGTCCGGCGCGATGGTATCGCCCGGTGCCATGTTGAATACGCCCGATGCGTTAACCGTTCCGCCGGGGAAAGAGAACACGGTATTCGTGATGCAGTGATAAATGTTGGCGGAAGTATCCAGGTACATGCTGGATAATACATCCTGCCTGATGGCGGAGTCCTGCTCCCCGTGGCATGTGGCAAGCGCCTGCTCAAGAAATCCCTTGTAAAAACCTTCTCCTGTTTGCTGGCCGTTGTACAGGGTGTCAAACTGTTTCTGGATATCATGCTGCCGGTAGGTAAGCCTGATGGTCCTGGATTCCGGGGCGCAGGCTGCAAGGGCCAGCAGGGCGGCCGATAAAAGCAAAGCGGTGTACGTGGGGTTTTTCATAGACATTCATTTGTACACTAAATATACTGCATCGCGGGTCATAACGGAGTATTTAGTGTAACCGCCGCCGTTGCCACGCTATGGCCCTGGGCCGCTGTCAGGTAAAGGCGGTAGGCGGAAGGGTTGAAAGGTACATCCAGCGCGACCTCCGGCCCCTCTCCCAGGCGTTTCATCGTTACGGCATTCCCTCTCCTGTCCATCCGCACAAGATGCCATTCGTAACGGAGTGAAGACTTTACTCCGGCGGCCAGCTTCCAGCTCTCACCCTGCTGCACCACCGCCCTGTATACGAGCCGGCTGCTTTCCCGGGCTGTTTCCGCGGGCCGCAGGATGTTCACCACCGGCATTTTTTCCGGTATCACTGCCTGCCGCCACAATTGCTGCAAAAGATAGAACCCCGGCTTGTATCTTCCTTCGTGGTCCAGCAGGCCGTCGAAAGAAAAATCGCCGGCGGAACCCTGGTCCTGCCAGGACGTAATGAACACCCCGCCCGCTTCTTCTTTTATTTTCGCATAATCCTGTACGGACACGGCGCTGATGTAATGCGGCGCGGCCACGCCGGCTATCTTCACCAGGCTGTTGCCGTCGCGCGGGGCCAGGCCGAACGCAGCAGCCTGAGGTATCTCATCGTGCAGGTATTGGGTAAGCGACAACATATCGGCGCCCGCTTCCAGATCGATGGTAACCGGCCTCAGCGGGTCTTCCGTCCTGATGTCCGTCACCAGCCGCTTCAGCCAGGCAGTGTACGCTTTTTGCTGGTACAGGTAATCGGGCTTATGAAAGTGCTGGTTCAGCATCGGGAAGGCGGTATTTGTGATGTACCAGGCGCAGATCTCTTTATGGCCCTTCAATTGTTTTACGTATCCGAGGATCTTTTCCGCCTGGGCTGCCAGCTGCTCCCGGCCGGTAATGGCGTCGGCAATGAACGGCAGCCTGAACCCATAATGGATCTTCATCCCTGTTCTTTCCGCCGCGTGGAAGATGTTCCGGTCATACACGCCGGGGCCATAACGCCGTACGGTATTGATACCCATCCTGCGCATCTGCGCAAAGTCCGCAATCACTTCTTTCCGCGTGAGCATATACAGATTGCGGAACCAGTTGGCCCCTTTCTGGTAATTGACGCCGCGGATGGTATCCATCCATTGCGGCCCCTGCGGCTCCCCGCCCCCCGGTGTGCGCACATAATGAAGCGGCTTTACCAGCCCGGGTTTGGCGGAATGCAGCGTTCTCATGACGTGGAAAAATCCTCCGGGGGAATGCAGCCGCCAGTCTATGCTGCTCACACCGGCACTGTTCGCAGGCACATTCCTGTCGTTGCCGGCATTGAACAGCACGAAGGCTTTGATCTCCCTGAATTTTCCCGCAATGTCTTTCCCCGCTTCCTCCAGCCATTGCTGCTGCCCCCCTTCCGGCCGTATGCTGCCGCCTTCGGCCACCATCACGGGAAGGCCTGAACGATAAATGTATTTGCGGTGGAAAGGCTCGTATAGTTCCCGGAAGGAATATGGTTTCCCGTCATGGTTCAACGCGCCGTAGTTAAGCCCTGTCATGCCGATCCAGTCCACGTAAGCCATGCCGGGGAAATAACGCTCCGCCGAGCCCGGCTTCCAGGGGTTCCAGACCCATATCGCGTTGTACACGCGATGGCGCCTGAAAAAATCATGCACGTACCGCCAGCCGTCTTTGAAATCTTCCGGCGAATTGCCTCCGGCCAGCGACCAGGGATAGGCGGGATTGTCCGGCTCATGGGCGAACCGGATATATACCGGCTTGTTCAGCGCCTTTACCTGCGCGGCGAACCGTGCCAGGTAAGCATCGAACCGCCCGGCAATAATATGCTCGAACACGTTTTTCTCTGACTGAAAGTCCTGGTTTGCGGAAGAATCGCTGAACCCCGAAGCCCAGGGCTCCCAGGTGATCAGCGGCAGGGAGCCGTTGCGGTAGATGTCCTGTACGAGGTGCTGTGGTATGTCGCCGCGGTTGCCGTCGCTCCAGGGGATATACAGCGAAATGATGTTCACCTGCGCGCGGAACTTTTCCTGAAGGCTTCGCACGTCGGTCATGGACGTAAGCCCGCCGTCTCCGCCGGGGCTGTACAGCCCGGTATAGAACACATGCTGCCCGCCGTTTTCAGAAAGCGGAACAGAACCAATGTACGGAGCGTTCCCGAAAAAATAAAGCGTATAAAAAGAAACGAACAGGATGATCGGGAAAGCGAATATCCTCAGCCCTGCATACAACAGGTGCCGGAAGTTCCAGAACTGCTGCTTGATGATCTTGTAATACACGAAGCTCTGCCTGAACAGGCGGAACCGCTCACGCCAATACCGGATGTCTTTTTCACGGCTCACCGCGATGTTGAACAGCATCACCACGAGATTGAGGCCTGCTATGCCCGCCATGATCCAGGTATAGGGGTTCCATTCGATCTGCAGCCCGTAAATGATGGCCGCAAGCGTGCAAACGGCCACGAGCATGTTGGGGATATTCAGCTTCCAGTTATCTTCTTCCTGATCGTCTTTCGGTGTGGGTATGTACGGCACTTTCCTGCGCATCAGCGTGTAAACGAAACCGGCGATGTGCACCCACCAGGTACCGATCAGCAGGAAGCCTCCCAGCACATGGTTCCCGCGTTCACCCCGCCCCATTACCCAGCGCTGCACAAAGTGCCGTACGGCCAGCGCGGCGCTTACAAAGGGAAGCCCCAGCAGCGTGAATTCCACGAGGTCCATCCGGAAAGGGATAACCCCCATCACCAGCGACAGCACGGGCACAAGGAAGTTGATAAAAAATATGATACCCGACAGGTAATGGAACGGGATGGTACCGTAATGGAAACGCTGCCGCCAGCTGAACTGCTTAAACAATTTCGGGTAACTGGTCACGAATAGTTCGAAGGTACCGCGCGCCCATTTGAGCTGCTGCTTGTAGTAGGCGGACAAGGTGGAAGGCACCCTGCCCTGCGCCAGCACTGCCGGCAGGTATACGGACTTCCAGCCTTTGGCGTGCAGCTGCATGGATGTATGCATATCCTCCGCCAGCCCGGCAGCATGGCCGCCGATGGAGTCCAGCGCGCTGCGCCTGAAGGTGCAGTTGGCGCCTATGGCCAGTACGGTGCCGTAGCGGTTCATAGACATCATCATGGGGCCGTAGAACTGGAAGGTCTGCTGCGCCGCGCCTTTAGCGATAAGGCTGTCGCCGATATTATAATAGGCCTGCACGATCTGCACATATCCTACTTTCTCGTCGTTGAAGTACGGAACGATGGGATCCAGGAATTCGGGAACGGGAATATGATCAGGGTCCAGCACTACGCACAGGTCGCCCTTCGCGAACCAAAGCGCGTTATTGATATTGCCGGCTTTAGCGTCTTTCCGGTTATTACGTGTTACATGGCGCACGCCCAGGCGCTGGCATACTTCCCGGAGATACGGATCGTTCGCCTCGTCGCAAAGCCAGGTAGTGTGCGGGTATTTGACGGCCTTCATGGCCGTGAGCGTTTCTATGACCATTTCATAAGGCTCCCCGGGGCAAAAGGTGGTAAACATGTCCACGGTGAATTGCTCATTTCCTTCAGCCGGTTTGGGAACAGAAATGAAAAGGTAATGATACCATTCATGCAGGATGCGCAGGCAGTAGAATATGGTCGCCGTTACGAACATCCAGTAAAGCGGGGCATGGGTGATGTTGTCCGCGTCGAGCAGGCAATATATAAAACACGCCATGCTGATGGTCCCGATCAGGATCATCAGCCGGAGGGAAAGTAATTCACTCCCAGTTGGCGATGGCGCTTGTTTCAGTTCAGACATAGATCATTTCAATACATAAAACGGCGTATTCGCCGTGGCAATGTTCCCTTTTTCATCCGCAATGCTGACATAGATCCGGTAAGGGCCTTCTTTTACCGGCGCGTTGAAAAGCAGTTTCCGGCCGTTGCTCATTTCAGAGAGCGTATCCAGCAGCGTTGCCGGCAGCTTCTTCTTTTTTTCGTTCCTGTACCAGTCCTCCTCCATGATCCGCCAGCGCACCGATGCGATCTTCGCTTTGTTATCCGCTTCCAGGAAAAACTCGGCGAGCCGTGCGCTGCCTGGCTTGAACATCAGGTTGTCCCGCGCGCCTTTCCCGTCTACCAGCATATATTTCAGCCTTGGCATACCGGCTTCGGGCTTCGTTTTTTTCCATACTTCCTTCATCACGGCCACCGATTCCGTAGCCCCGCCCGATTCGGAGAACATGCTGAACCAGGTGGGCGTCACTTCCTGCTTCGAGCCCCAGAAAAAAACGGTAGAGCCCAGGAAATTGGGATGTTTCAGCGGCATCAGGCTGTTGTACATATGGCGGTAATGCTCTGCCTTTTTGGTGCTGGTGTTTTCCAGGGGAGCTTTCCAGGCGGTCACTTCAGACTCCCAGGGCCCGTATGCGCCCCATTCCATCACGAGGAAGGGCCCGCTCCACAACCAGTCATATTTCTCCAGCTGGCCGTTCAGCAGCTCCAGCTTACCGAAGGTATTGAAGGAAATAAGGTCCAGCTCCGGCACCTTGCTGCGGATCATCATTACCTGTACAATATTGAAATTGGGGATGGTGGTGGTAACCGGGTGATCGGGGTCCGTGGCGTGGATCATGTTCAGCATGCGGTTGTAGGCTTTGTAGAACGGGCCATAACCGGGCTTCCAGGTCATCACCGGCTCATTGCCGAGGCACCACATCAGCAACGCCGGGTGGTCTTTATAACGGGCGATGGTACGGCGGAAAGCTTCCGTCATGGCGCTCACCTTCTCTTCGTCCGCATAAAAATAATCGCGGTAAACGCTCATGGGCATAGGCAGCCCGACGATCACCGCTATATCGTTTTTCTGCGCTTCGTCCAGAACAGACGCCAGCTGCAGGGTATCGTACGTCCTGATGGTATTCCCTCCCGCATCCCGCAGCTGCTCCAGGAATACGCTGCCTGAAGCGCCCTGCACGAAAAACGGGCGGCCGTTCCGGTAAAGGGTATACCTGCCAGCTTCTTTTTTTATATATACCTTCCGCCCCGTATCCCGGTAAGCAGAGGCATAACGGTCCGGGACCAACGTTAGTACAATAAAGAAGACCGGCATGATAACCAGGATCGGCATGTAAGTCCATAACAATCTCCTGAGTAATTTCATATTACCCTTTTTTCTCAAATTTGTCCAGATGGAAAAGTAGACAAAGTCAGGGTGTTACAGACTACTGATAGTAGTAGTGTTGCAGCAGGGAACTGCCATAGCCGCTACTTGTTTGGATACTGTATTTTTACGGTTGTTTTAGCCTTATGGCCGCTGCAATCTCACTATTTTCTGCACTTTCACCGGCGATGGCGCGATGGTAACGGAATCCGCTCCCCGCATGACCACCTGGCCGCCCAATACCACCCTTGCGCGGATGTAATATTTGCCTTCTTCCATATCGGTGATCAGCACTTTGCCGTTCCTTTCGGTCTTTTTTTCATAACTGAAGCCAAGGGTCGTGTCTGCCGACCATAACACGCGGCTGGTGAAGAAATAGAGTTTCGTATCGTTTACCGGCGTGCCGTCCGGGTCTGCCGCGGTGATCTCCAGCTCGTATGCATTTGTTTCTTTCCGCAGCACGAGGTCTGCCGTGGTTTGCCCGGCGGCGTTCACGAAGGTGGTAAGCATGCCTTTGTATTTTATGTTGTTCAGCACGATCTCCCCATAAAGGTAATAATTGCCTCCGGGGAGGCCGGTGAAGCTGATCTTGCCGTCCTGTTTGGCGGAGCCGGTCCTGTAATTGCCGTCGCAGCCCTGCGTATTGAATTGCAGCGGGTTGTTGAACAGGCATACATTTATATTGGGCAAGGGGTTGCCGGATTCATCCAGCACCCTGACCAGCAGCTCGTTCTGCACTGCTTTTTTCATGACCAGGTCCACGGAGGTTGTGCCGTTCTCACCGGACGTGACGGTCGCTTTGCCAACGTAATCCGTGTTGTTCTGCGTGGTTTTGGCGTACAGGTAATAGTTCCCGGGAAGGGGGTTGTTTATCTTCAGCATGCCGTCCGCCCCCGTGGAATCACTGCGCATGCTGCCTTCGCAGGCGTCTGCGCCGAACAGCAGCGGGTTGTTGAAGGTGCAGACCTTTATCTTAGGCAATATGTTCCCCGCTTCATCCACCGTTCTCACCTGCAGGGTATTTTTCACAACCGGGCTGGTTTGCAGGAAGATGGTGTCTTTCCGGATGCCGGAACCGGTAAATTCGACCGTTTTTTCACCGCTGATGAGGCCTGCCTCATTGGACGTTTTGGCGCGGATGTAATATTTGCCCGCTTTGAAATTGTAAAATACCACCCTGCCGTATTGGTCCGTTTTTTCCTTTTTGATGCTGAGGTTGTTGGTGGTGTCCGAATCGAATACCTCTTTGTTGTTGAACAGGCCGGTCTCCACATCCTTTAAAGGTTCTCCCTGGGCATTCACGACATATAAGAGCATGGCGCTCTGACGGAAGGCATCGTTATAGGCGATCAGCTCCAGCTTGTCCTGCGGGGCGGTTACCGTATCGTAAACGGAAAAGCGGACGCCGGCCACACTGTCTGAGAAAAACACCAGGTATTGTTCCCCGGGGTTGAGCCTTTTGAAAGTGAAATTGCCTTTGGAATCCGTTAGCACATGATAAATGTAATTCAGGGAATCCCCGTCGGGGTAACTGATATAAACCTTTTTCCCGCCCAGGGGCCCGATCTCCCCGTTGCCGCTCAATGTATCGCGGTAACTGAGCTGCCCGGCGATGGTGGCGTCTCCTTTCAGGTCGTCGGTGATATTGTTCTCCAGCTCGCAGGCGGCGATGAAAAAGAGGCTGGAGAGTATGATGATTAACTTTTTCATTAGTTGCTTTTGTTAAATACGTTGACAATTCTCAGCACGATATTCGGATCGATATTTACGCCCACGAAGGGGCCTGCGCTGCGCAGCACATCACCCTGCTTCTGGACCACGTTGTTCCGTATCTCGTATTTCGTATGCCTGTAAAGATGCGAACCGCCCGTAAGCTTGAGGCCCGGTAATATGTCATAAGAAATGCCGGGATAAAAATGGTACATGATATCCGGCACGTCCAGGCCGATGAATACGGAAAGGCGGGAATACCAGGGGCAAAGCCTGCTGTGGCCCCAGTGATTGTCCAGCATATTGACTGGTTTCACATACACATTGAGCCCCACTACAAAGCTGGTCAGCTTTCTTTTCGTGGTGATATCGGCCGGATTGCTCTCGTTGCCTTCAAATTTATTTATCGCGTAAGACTGGCGCGGAATGGTGAACATCAGCCCGGCGCTGGGCACCATCCATTTCAGCTTCGCATTTTTGGTGGAGAAGCTGGCGAGCTTGAGCGTGTCGGTCTTTGTGCCGTTGGGTACATAAGCCCTCACGAGATAACCTACCTTATAATCTTCGTCGAATTTTTCGGCGGTCAGTATTTCGGTCCTGTACACCGGTTTGTCGGATTTTGCTTCTACTTTGACTTTAGCGGGGGGAAGCGTGCTTTCATAAACGTTGTCGAAGGTCATGCCGATGACAAGGGAATCCTTTTTTGCATCGTCCTTCAGGTCGGCGAATCTGTTGTAGATATCAGAATATACATCCAGCAGCGCATCGATATAACCTAAAGTTTTCCCGGCCTTGGTATTCCCGTTCCCCACGAATGGCGTGAGCGACGGGTGGTTTTGCGCAACTGAAAAGATGTAGGCATTGAATTCATTTTTATCCTTCAGGTCCAGCTCTAATGTATTCAGTATTTTTTTTACAGCGATGGCAGTATTGCCCATTTTGTTCAACCTGCCGTAGAAGGCGCGTTTTTCATTCGATTTGGTAGTGGCACCGGAGGTCCAGGCATTTGATAAGAAAGTAGTCAGTGAGCTGAAGGTTTTGTAAGTGTCGCCGAGAATGCCGACGCCCGTGTATATGCTATTCATCGTGCTATTCATCCCATTATGCTTTACCGTGTCTTTCAGCACCAGCTCAAGCCTTTCATTGGCGCGGGTATTATGCATGTTCACCTTCACCTGCTCGTCTCCTCTTAACGGTTCGTCTATAGCTTGTTTCTTTTCCTTAATACTGCTGCCCGACAGCCTGAAATAGTGGATATTCCGGGTATCACGTTTTTTATCGGCAGACAGCAGTATCTTATTCAGCAGCCCGTCCGACAGGGAAGCCTGCTTCAGTAGGGAAGTATTCCGGGAACGGGGCAGCAGCGTATTTCCCGGCTTCACGGTTAATGTATCTTTTCCCTTCCTCTCAAATGGGTTGATCACCGCCTCACCGGCACGCAGCCATATCCAGTTGGTAAAATAACCGGCGCTGATAATTTCCTTAATGACGGGATCGGTATCCGTATCGTAGGTAATAGCTATCATTTCAAGCGAATCCGCCTGTGTCATTGCGTTCACATCTTTTGTTATTATTTTTTTCACACGGCCCAGCAGCGCCTCCAGGTCGTTTTCACGACGCAGGTAATCGCCTGCGGACCATAGATCAAATCCCGTTCCGGTGTATGTATCGTTATAAAGGTCCGCTATCATTCTATTGAACAGGTTTTCCTGCCGCAATTCCAGCAGGTAGGAGCCGGCATCTTCGCCGGTGTTGGCTTTCACCAGTGCCAGCGCGTATGGCATGTTACCATCATTCAATTTATATTCAGCACCCGCGGCGCCCCCGTCTTTAAGCGCTTTAATAGCCTTATACATTTCCTTTTCGTGTATGATGGTATCCGGAGCCGCTCCGCCATCCAGCCATATTTTCAGGGCTTTATAATCTTTCCTGGATTCTTTCAGCTTTTTTGCGCCCAATAAACGCAGGTAGTAGTCATG
>CBFHAF010000113.1:0-9417 GCA_965653435.1 uncultured Chitinophaga sp. | reverse complement strand
AAGGGTAACCCTCACCATAAATATGCCGCCAAAGCGCCTTGTATGCCTTCTCCGGCTGAATCGGGAAGATAATTGTTTTATAATACCCTCGCAGTCAGCAGAAAGTAAATATTATTATTTATCTTTATGTAAATATTTATTGATAACCTGGATAAGGACGATGGAACCTGGTCTTTGTCCATTAAAAGATATTGAAGGAACCCTTACCTATGAGGCCTCTTGCTTTAGCTGTAACGGCAGCTATCTTATCCGCTCTTTCGCTGCCCGCAAGAGGCCAGTTGCTTTCGCGCACCCCGCCGCCGGATACGGTGAAATACCAGATGAAGGACGGGGCGTTCCTGGCTTTCCGCCAGGTGAACCTGAGCATGGGGGAGATCGGGTTCGAGATCGTGGTGAGCAGCAATATCAAAAGCAAGAACGGGCCGAAGCTGGAATTCAGGATAGACCGGCCGAAAGGTAAAAAGATCGGTTCGCTGAAGATACCCGACACGGCGGATACGACCTTCACCCTTAAACTGACCGGCCAGCTGCGGAATGCATTCGGCATTCACGATCTTTTCCTGGTGGCTAAAGGGGAAGGCGAGTTCGAGATATCGGGCTTCGGGTTCATTCACAATTATTTTGCGGAACGGTAGCAGGCTTTCGGTACCCGGGTTTTATTTTTTTGTATTTTTCGGGGATGAAGCGACTTATTTGTATGGCTGCCGCAGCCATTTTGACCATTCACGCCCAGGCACAGGAAAAAAAAGCGGGCAACCCGGTGTTCCCCGGCTGGTATGCGGACCCTGAGGGGATCATCTTCGGGAAACAGTACTGGATCTATCCCACCTTTTCAGCTCCTTATAACAAACAGGTGTTCCTGGATGCGTTTTCGAGCCGCGACCTCGTTAACTGGACCAAACACCCGCACATATTGGATACCAATGCCATCCGCTGGGCCAAACGGGCCATGTGGGCGCCTTCCGTGATAGAAAAGAAAGGGAAATATTACCTGTTCTTCGGAGCCAACGATATCCAGAACGACCAGCAACCGGGCGGCATTGGCGTTGCAGTGGCAGACCGTCCGCAGGGCCCTTATAAAGATCACCTGGGCAAGCCTTTGATCGATAAGTTCCATAATGGCGCCCAGCCTATCGACCAGTTCGTTTTCCATGACAGCAGCGGCCAGTATTACCTGATCTATGGCGGCTGGCGGCATTGCAATATTGCACGGCTGAAGGAAGATTTTACGGGCTTTGAGCCTTTCCCTGACGGTTCGGTCTTTAAGGAGATCACGCCGGATAAGTATGTTGAAGGGCCATTCATGTTCCAGCGGAACGGTAAGTATTATTTCATGTGGTCCGAAGGCGGCTGGACGGGGCCTGATTACAGCGTGGCGTATGCGATCGCAGATTCGCCGATGGGGCCATTCAAGCGTATCGGGAAAATATTGCAGCAAAACCCCTCGATTGCAAAAGGCGCGGGGCATCATTCAGTAATAAAAGTACCGGGTGAGGAAAGCTGGTACATCGTATACCACCGCCGCCCGCTGACGGAAACAGATGCGAACAGCCGCGAGGTGTGTATAGACAAGATGGAATTTGACGGGCAGGGAATGATAAAGCCGGTAGAGATAACGGTGGAAGGAGTAAAAGCGAAGAAATTGAAATAGTACATGAAAGAGGCTGCCTCACTGCGGGGCAACCTCTTTTACTCACCCACGGCCCGGTCGCAAATTTATATGCCCCGGTAACACCGGATCAATTAATGCCTCAATACACGCTCAACAATACCTCAGCAGCACGGAAAATCGGCCGGTACTTCCTCCTGCTTAAATGTATCCCGGGTTAACTCAATCATCCCGGAACTACGTTTCTGAGATCAGTCTTCCAATGTAAAGATTTGCTGCACAGCCGCGAAAGAACGAAAATGCAGAAAGAATGAACAGAATTGTATGCCTGGCTGTTTCATAATGACAGGAGGCTGATCACGGTCACTATTCCCGTTGATCCTTCTCATTCCCCCGTTTCTCCAAACCACCGAAATTTACAGCATGAAAAAGATCATCGTAGCCCTGGATGGCCATAAACTCTCGCTATCAAGCATCAAGACAGCCATAGATATTACCAAGCTGGAAAATGCGCATCTGGTGGGCGTTTTCCTGGACGATTTTACACGCAACAGCTTCAGCATGGAAGAAGCCATTTACCAGGACAACCTGAAGGAGCTCTCCGAAAAAGACCAGCAGCAACGGAATATCGCGGTAAAGGAATTCGAGTTCTACTGCCGTGAAGCAGGCGTAAACCACGCGGTGCACCGCGATAAATCGTTCGCCCTGCCGGACCTGATGCGGGAGACTATTTATGCTGACCTGCTGGTGATCTCTGCCGATGAAACTTTCACCCGTTTCACCGAAGCGCCCCCTACCCGCTTCATACGCGACCTGCTGAGCGGCGTGCAATGCCCCATGCTGATCGTACCGGTGGAATACAAAGCGCTCGAAAAAGTGGTCATGCTGTACGACGGCGCGCCATCCTCTGTATTCGCCATCAAAATGTTCACCACCACGCTCCCGGAGATCAATAAGCTGCCCGCGGAAGTGATAACCGTAAAAGAAGAAGACCTCCACCTGCCTGAAAATAAGCTGATGAAGGAATTTATGAAACGCCACAATCCCCGCGCGCAATACACGGTACTGAACGGGGAGCCGGAAGCCGCCATCCTGGAACGTTTGCGGCAGCATGGAGAATCAACCCTCGTGGTGCTGGGAGCATACCAGCGAAGCACGGTAAGCCGCTGGTTCCGGAACAGTATGGCGGACACGATACAAAAACACCTCAAATGCCCGCTGTTTATCGCACACAATTAACATTGCCCGGTTGAAACGAAATGGTAATTTTATCTAAAATCCAGAGCAATGCCTATGCGCGAAGCCACCACAGAAGATATCCCCGCCCTGCACAACATACGCATGGCCGTGCGCGAAAATGCGCTCCGTAATCCAGGGCTGGTCACCACCGGTGATTATGTACGTTACCTCACCACGGACGGCAAAGGCTGGCTGCTTGAAGAAAACGACGGGATAAAAGGGTTTGCCATCGTGAACACGCGCGCTCACGAAGTATGGGCGCTATTCGTACACCCCGATGCGGAAGGCCGGGGCATCGGCGGCCGCCTGCACGATGTTATGCTGGAATGGTATTTTGAATACTTCGAAGATACGCTGCGGCTCAGCACTGCGCCCAATACCAGGGCAGAAAGGTTCTACATCCGGAAGGGCTGGAAAAACCAGGGCTTAAAGCTGAATGGCGAAATAAAATTCACCATGTCCGTAACGGAATATGAAAAAATGTAAGCCTATGCCTGTGCTTTGGGTTTGGAAAAGCCCCGGCGCGTCATTTCACCCCAGGCCTTCCGTTTCCTGAAAAAGTCGAAATACCCCCTGATGCCCGCCCACACCACAAAGGGATGGAAAAAGAACGGCTCCGACAAGGCTGCCAATATCAGCTTGAAGATCTCTTTCCTGCGCCGGTACTGGTTATAGGTGAATACTTCCATGTAAATGGCGAATATGGAATTGAGATACCCGAAAAAGATGATGAACAGCAGGAAGGCAAAGAACATATGCCAGTTGATCAATCCCCAGAAAGCCATCAGCAGGAACACCACGAAGCCGATGAATTCTATCAGCGGCGCCAGCATTTCAAATAGAAGCCAGTAAGGATAACTTATCACTCCCAGCAGGTCGTAGCGGGGATTGAGGAATATCTTCCTGTGAAAACGCAGGGTCTCGATCGTGCCCCTCGTCCAGCGGTTGCGCTGGCGGTTGAGTATGGTGCCGGTTTCGGGCGCCTCCGTCCAGCAAAGCGGGTCGGGGATATAAGTTACCTTGTAGGGAATGTCCTGCTCGTGCATATAACGGCGCATGCGCACCACCAGCTCCATATCTTCCCCGACGGTGTTTATATTATACCCCCCGCAACGGATAGCGATCTCTTTATCAAATGCGCCGAACGCACCGGAAATAAGCAGCAATCCGTCCAGCCGCGCCCAGGCCATACGCCCGAGCAGGAAGGCGCGGATGTATTCCAGTGCCTGCATCCTCGCGAGATAGTTCTCGGGAAGATATACCCTCGTCAGCCGCCCGTTCGTGACCTCGCAGGAATTGGCGATCCTTATCACACCGCCGGATGCGATCACTTTCTCTTCTCCTTCTTCGAGGAACGGCTTTACCATCTTAAGAATGGCATCATGCTCCAGGATGCAGTCTGCATCGATACAAATAATATAATCGTTGCTGGCGATATTAATGCCCACATTCAGCGCATCGGCTTTGCCGCCGTTCACCTTATCCACCACCACCAGCTTGTTGTAAGCCGGGTGCTTCGTTTTATATACTGCCTTTACTTCCTGTGTGGGAATGCGGTAATTCACGTAAAAATCCACTTTCTCCAGCTGGTAAGCGTCTATCAGCTTCTGCAGGCTGTCGTCCTTGCTGCCGTCGTTGATCACGACCAGCTCCAGCTTGTTGTAGTACAGCGACAATAAAGAACGTACGTTCTCCACGATGGTAGCCCCTTCGTTATAAGCGGGAGCCAGGAGGCTCACTGTGGGCGCATGCGGCGATGCAGCCAGCAGCCGGTAATCCGTGATATCGTTCTTATTGAGGTATTCGCGTGTTTCGTTGATGGAATTGATGCCGATGAAAACGTAAAAACAGATCAGTGTAACGGAATACAGGAAAATGCCCGTCACAACTATATACACTAATATTTCCGCAAAGTCTTTCATCGTGCCATTTCGCTTTTGATATGGAGATAGATATTTTCATAAGGATCGCGCAGGGCGGCCGCTTTGTTCTGCAGGATGCCCATTCCGCCGCTCACATTGCGGGCAATTGCCCTGGCCGCGCGCAATTTCACGGCAGGGTCGTCGTTTTCGAGCTCACGCTCCAGGAAAGGCAGTACTTCATCATTCGCGATATGCTCCAGGGCTTCCAGTATCAGCGTGCGGTTATGCTCGGTTTCCCAGAGATACCGGTCTTGCAGCACCATAGGCGCTGCATCGTCGCCGATGCGCACCAGCGTTTGGATGGCCTGCCCGCGTACTTTCGGGTTATCGTGTTTCAGGCAGGCAATGGCTTCGTCTTTCACCTGCATCTGCTGGTAGATCTCCGCCAGCTTCAGGGCAACTATCACTACGCTGTCGTTCGCGGACGCCAGCCAGCCCGGCAGCGCTTCGAAATGCCCCGGGTCCAGCGGCTGCAGCTGCTCCAGCAGCTTTACCTGCTGCCAGCTGTTCATCGGATATTTCAGCGTGCTGAGGAACACCAGCCCTTTAAAACCGGAGAATGCCAGCACGGCGGTTTGCGCTTCGGTGCGCACGTATTCGTTGCTGCTGTTGGTGTACGGGTGGATGAGTGGCTGCATGTCCTGCTGCTCCATCATATACAGCTCATAGATCCCCTTCGCTTTTTTATACCAGAGCCGGCTGTGGAATTTTTTCAGTGAGCTTTTTTTCAGCCCCAGCTTTTCATATAAGTAGATCACGTTGCGTGAAGCATGGCCGATGAGGTTCTTCTTGGTATTGATCAGCTGGTTGATAGCGTATTGCCGGCCCACGCGGTATTTCGGGCGGTCCTGCAGCTCTTCCGGCATCTCCAGTTCGTCGTCTTCCGAGAATTCTCCCAGCAGCATCTGTCCCAGCCATTGATCGAAAAAGGCCTGTACGTTCTTTTCCATCAAATAACGGCGCCTGCGCGCACCCAGGTACACGCGGGTCGAAATGAGGATCAGCAGGATGATTGCTGCGAAGAACGCCGTATAGGCATACAGTGTGTGCTCAGGTATGGTAGTAGGTTCGGTCAAGATCGTTATTTGGATTGGAGGAGTTTTTTAACGCGGATAGAGAGCTCCGTCAGGCTGAAAGGTTTGGTCATATAATCATCCGCCCCGAGTTTGAAAGCTTCCTCCACAATATTCTCCTGGCCCATGGTAGATAATACGATCACTTTGATCGCCTTGCCTTCGGACTGTTTTACGGCGCTTACGATCTCCAGGCCGGACACGGCCGGCAGCATAATGTCCGTAAGCACCACATCCGGCTGCTCCGTCCTGATGGAATCCAATGCAGATGCGCCTTCGGAACAGGATATGACTTCGTAGCCTTCTTTCGCAAGCTTGATCTCTATGGTTTTCCGGATCAGGTTATCATCCTCAGCAATAAGTACTTTCATAACAGTAGGTTGTCTCGATTACATAAATATATAATATTCCGCTGAATTGTAAGAAGTCATATCTTTATTGATATTTAAAACACCGAACCTACTGAATATGCGGTTTTTCTTGCTGATGACTGTAAGCCTGCTTGCGTCCCTGCTGGCTGTTGGTCAGGATTCCGATCAATTATTCCAGGAAGCCAGGAAAGCGGCTTTCGACCGGAAAGATTACCCGGAAGCCATTCGCCTTTGCCGCCTGGCGCTTGCCAAAAGCCCCGATTATGCGGATATACGGGTATTTCTCGGCCGCGTATACACGTGGAGCGACAAAACAGACAGCGCCCGCACGGAATTCCTGTACATCCTGCAACGGCAGCCTGAGTACGAAGATGCCTACGTGGCCATTGCGGACCTGGAATACTGGAACGACCGGCCACAGGAAGCATTGCAGCATGTGGACAAAGGACTGGGCTATCACCCCCAGAGCGAAGAGCTGCTGTTGCGCAAAGCGCGCATCCTCGGTTTCATGAAACAGCTCACCGCTTCCGCGGAATATGCGAACAAAGTGCTCGCCATCAACCCCGGCAACGCCGCCGCACGGTCGTTGCTGAACGGCATCAAGGACCAGGTAAGGAAAAACAAGCTGGACCTCAGCTATGATTATACGTATTTCGATAAGCGGTTCGACCAGGCCTGGCATATGGCCAGCATCAGCTATGGACGGCAGACGAACTACGGTTCCGTTATCGGCCGGGTGAACTATGCCAATAAGTTCGGGGAAAGCGGCGTGCAGGGCGAGATCGAGGCATATCCGCGTTTTTCCAATACCTTTTATTCGTACGTGGGTTTCGGTTATTCCAACAGCGACATCTTCCCCAAATACCGCGCGGGTTTTTCGCTGTATGCCAACCTGCCGAAGAGCTTCGAGGCCGAGCTTGGCTTCCGTTACCTTTATTTCTCCAGCAATACCTGGGTATATACGGCATCCATAGGAAAATATTACCGCAATCTCTGGTTCAACTTCCGCACGTTCCTGACGCCGGGGGAAGACAACCTGAGCAAGTCCTTCCACCTCACCTCACGGCTGTACACGGCCGGCGCGGACGATTACTGGACCTTCGGCCTCGGCACGGGCATTTCGCCGGACGACCAGCGGAACAACATCAACTACGAGATCAACACCAGCCTCATGAGCTATAAAGCGTTGCTGGGCTGGCAAAAAACATTCCTCAAGCAAAACATCATCGGCCTTTACGGCACCTGGTACTATGAAGAATACAGGCCGGACACGTACGGCAACCAGGTGAACCTGCAGGTGAGCCTCATGCGCCGTTTCTGATCACTTGTTCACATACTGCCTGTACAGCGAATCGGGCAAAAGCTGCTTCGTTTGGACGAGCTGGCCGTTCTTTTTCCGGTAACGCCCTAAGCCTGCTTCCAGCTTACCCGCCATGTCCTCATCGGTATCGGGCTCAAGATCCATATTGGGTAATATTTTGAAAAGGCTGCCGCTGTTGAGCAGGTAGGTACCGGCTACGTAGTCGGACAGGTCGTTTTTGGTCTGCATAAGCGGGTATTGGTGCACATTGCGGAAAGTCCGGGCCGTATCCAGGCCGCTGCCCACCCAGGTTACGTAAGGCGGGGCGGCAAAGCCGTACTGCGCCTGCAACAGGCCGGTAAGCGACGGCGCCACGTCCATGTGCGACGAAATAGAAGAGAATTTCGCGGTGCGCTGCAGCAGCGGCGAATGCATCAGCAACAGGGTATGGTACCGGTCGATCCTGGAACGCATGGGTATCTCCGGCAGCCGGTGGTCGCCGGTAACAAGCACGATCGTATTGGCGTAGTCGGGCCGTTGTTGCAGCTGCTGAAAGAGCCCGCGCAGCGATTCATCCATGTATAAAACGGAAGCATATACGGCCTTGTATTGAAGATGCGCAGCCTGCTGCTCCTCCGTCAGCCCGAGGGAACGGATACGCTGTTCGGCCATGGCATCGTAGCGGGCCTGGTTGGGTATTTTGAAAGGGGAATGGGTGGAAACCGTGAGCATCACGTCCAGCCGCGGCCGGAGGGAATCTACAGGCGTTGCGTCCAGGTATTTCCGGAACAGCGCTTCATCCGAGTAACCCCAGGTGAAACCGCCGCTGTTCACGGGCAGCAACTCGTACCCTTCGCCAAAGCTGTTCTTGTCGATAATGGTATCTACGCCCTGGTTTTTCACGAACTGGTCCATTTTGTCGAAACCCGCTTCGCCTGCATACATGAATTGCGTACGGTAGCCGTTGTGTTTGGCGAGGTTCATCAGTGTAAGCGCATTGGGCAGATCGGGCGCCATTTCCGCAAAACCGTTCTGGCCAAACGGCAATGAACCTAAAATAGAAGGCAATACTGCAAACGTGCGCCCGCCGCCGCTCAAAAAATTCTCCCAGTATAAGCTGCTGCCTGCAAGCGAATCCAGGAAAGGCGTGAAGCTGCCGAGGTAGGCGCCCTGCCCGGAAAATGCTCGGCCAAGCCCTTCCACCAGCACGATCACAACGTTCGGCGCCCGGTCGCCTTTGCGGAAATAAGGCAGCAGGGTATTGCCGGCCGGCGTATGCAGGAAAGGATATTTATCGGGCTGCACATATTGCACGCGGAACAGCGTATCCGCCGCCATTTCTTCGCCCAGGCCTTCCCCGCCGTCTGCAGAAGGGAAAAAATACTGCTGGCTGCGCGTCAGGAAATATCCTGTTTTATTTAAGATGATGTTCCCCGCAAATTCGGAACGGACGCCGCTGCGGGTCAGCGCTTTGGAAACCGGTATCCAGAAGAAAAAGACCGCCAGCAGCACAAACCAGAAACCCCTCCTGTCTCCGTTTATTTTTTTCCGGTACAGCAGTATCATCGGCACCACTGCTGCAATAAGCACTGCCGCGAGCCCGATGATGGTAACCAGCGGCAAACCGCCTCCTGCAGCCGCACCTACGGTTTGCCGGATATCCTGCATGGAATAACCATAGAGATCGGCCCCCAGCGGCACATTCGTTTGCTGGAAATAAAGGTTCAGCGCAAAGCTGATGATGGCATACAGGATGATGAGCGTGAGGTAAAAAATGTCCCCTGCCCTTTTGCTGACGAACATGTACAGCAGGAGGTACGGTATAGCGATCCAGCGGATGATGCTGAAGAACGTCAGTACGTCCGCCCACAAGGCCCGTGGGATGATAACGGCAGGCGAAACC
>CBFHAF010000112.1:0-9418 GCA_965653435.1 uncultured Chitinophaga sp. | reverse complement strand
TTGTGTTCAGCAGCTGTTCTACCGCATATCAAACCGCACAGACGCCGGATGATGTTTACCATTCTCCGGTGAGGCAACAAACCGTGTATGCCGGCAACACTTCCAGAAATACGCAATCCGCATCCGATGTAGAAGAAACGTATGATGACGATGGCAACACCTATGTGACCTACGAGGACGAAGATGACGAGCGTTACGACTACGCGCGCCGTATCGACCGTTTCAGCAGGGGCTATAACGGCAGCTACTGGGATGGTTATTACTTCGACAGCTTTTACGGCGGCCCGTATATGAGCAGCTACTACGGAGGCTTCAGCTCTCCCTGGTACGGTTCCTACTGGGGTCCCTCGCTTACGATCGGCTTAGGCTATGGCTGGGGCTACAATCCCTGGCGTTATAACGGCTGGTACGGTCCGTCTTACGGCGGATGGTACGGCGGCCACGGCTGGTATGGCAGCGGCTGGTACGGCGGAGGCTGGTACGGCGGTTACCCCGGCGGTTATTATCCCGGCGGCGGATATTACCACGGCGGCGGCGGTTATTATACCCGTCCTTCCAACTCCTGGGGCCCGAGGGGCTCTTCCAACTCCCGCGTGTTCAACACTTCCCGCGACGGTTACACCACACCCCGGCCGAACACCACCAGCCGTTCAGTTCCCCGCAGGAACTTCAACAGCAATGGTACTGAGGTGCCTGCCGGAACCGGAAACTATAACAACGGCGGCCGCGTGAACAATGCCAATAACAGCAATTCCCCGAGGAGAGTGTTCCAGCGTTCCGCTACCGAGCGCCCGGTGAGCCAGCCCAGCAACAGCAGGCCGCAGCCGGAACGTTCCAGCAGAACCTACGAACGTACTTACGAAAGGAGCACTCCTCAACGCTCAGAACCTGTTTACAGAGCACCCGAACCGCAGAGAAGCGCACCCAGCAGCTCTCCATCCAGCTCTCCATCAAGCACGCCGTCCAGAACATTCCGTCCGAGAGGCGGCAGGTAAAGACAATATTGTTAACAATCACGTATTATCAATACATAATACGTGATTGTTAATTCTTATATTCGCTCTCGCAATATTTTTTCACCAGACTTTTTAAGATGAATAAAAGGATCACATTTCTTTTGATAGCCATAGGTGTATCCAGCCAGGTCATGGCGCAGGATGAAGGGGATGCCTTGCGGTACAGCCGCCTTGCCCCTGCGGGCACGGCCCGTACACAGGCTATTGGCGGCGCGGCAGGTTCACTCGGGGGAGACATCTCCGCCACCCACGTGAACCCCGCAGGCCTTGGCTTTTTCAAAACGAGTGAAGTGAACGTTTCGCCCGGTTTTTACTTCCGCAATAACAGCTATAACTACCTGGGAAGCGCCACCGATGCAGACAAAAGCGGCGCGCTGCTCAGCAATGCCGGTGTCGTTTTCGGCCTGCCCAACCGGCGCAACCCGAACTCGCCCTGGAAAAACTTCGCCTTTTCACTGGATTACACCAGGATGGCGAATTTCAATAACAAGACCTATATCGCCGGCGTAAACAATACCACCAGCTATTCAGACCGCTGGGTGGAAACGCTGAACAACGGCGGAAACCCGGTTACCCTGGAAGAGGCCGAGCAAGCTTACCCGCTCGGCGCCAGCCTTGGGTACTGGGGCTTTTTACTGAATACAGACCGCGACCAGGCCGGCAACCCGACAAACTATTACACCGTCGTGAATCCCACGAACCCCGGAGGCATCGACCAGCAGGATGTAGTGAAGGAAAAAGGCGGCCTGGACGAGTTCTCCCTCGGGTTCGGCGGTAATTTCAACGAGCAGTTCTATATGGGCATCTCCCTGAACTTCCCTACTATCCACTATGAGCGCACCAGGACCTTCGCAGAGGATGATCTGTCCGGCAACAACGACAACGACTTTTCTTTCTTCGAACATACCGAGAGCCTGACCACGGATGCGGTGGGCTTCAACTCCAAGCTGGGTATCATTTATGCGCCTATGCCGAGCCTCCGTCTTGGCCTGGCATACCATACGCCTACCTGGTACAACATGCGCGACGCTTCAACGGCCACCCTGCTGCTGAACACCGAGAACCTGCCTGCAGACGGCCAATCAGAACGTTTCATCGCCTCAGACGATCCCGAGCTGACAGACGGCTTCCCCGTAGAATATGAATACAGCCTGCGCACGCCTTCCAGGGCTATGGCCAGCGTATCTTACATTTTCGGCACCAATGAAGACGTAAAGCAGCAGCACGGTTTCATTACGGCGGATGTGGAGTACGTGAATTACGGCGGCACGAAATTCAAATACAATAAGGGAGCGGCAGGAGACCAGCAGATCGCAGACCGGCTGAACAACGTGATAGAGGACACTTACCAGGGTGCTGTGAACTTGCGCCTCGGCGGTGAAATGAAGTTCAATGTATTCGCGGTAAGGGCGGGATTCTCTTATTACGGCAACCCTTACAATTCCGACTACACCGATGCGGACGCAAGCATCAAGAGGGTGAGCGGCGGCGTTGGTTACCGCAACAGGGGCTTCTTTGCCGACCTCACCTATATACATACCCTTTCCACGAAAGACATCTATGTTCCCTACACGCTCAGCGAAATGCCCGTTTCAGCGGCATCCGCAGACCTGAAGGGCGGAAACATAGTAATGACCGTAGGTTTCAAGTTCTGATCATATAAATTCCGGATACAAAAGGAGGAAGGGCGCGCAGCTCTTCCTTTTTTTATGCCTTCAGCTGCTGCAGCACCGCATTTTCGATGGCGTCGCCTTCCCGGGCGTCGAACCATTGCATGGCGGCATCACGGCGGAACCAGGTGAGCTGGCGTTTGGCGTATTGGCGGGTGTGGGTCTTGATCGCGTCGGCAGCTTCGGGGAGCGTCAGCTTGCCGTCGAAGTGATCGAATATTTCGGAATAACCGACCGTCCGGAGCGCGTTATGACTGCGGTAAGCTTCCACGCTGCGCACTTCATCTACCAGGCCGGCCGCCATCATGCGGTCCACACGCAGGTGAATATGCTGGTGCAGCAGTTCTTTCGGCAACTGCAGCCCTATTTTGATCACGTTAAAATCGCGCTGTTGCGGCGTGCCGGAGCGGAAAGCGGTGATGGACCGCCCGGTGGCTTCAAGCACTTCGAGCGCGCGGAGGAGGCGGTGAGGATTGTGTATCTCGGCAATGGCGTAAAAGCCGGGGTCTTTCCGCTGCAATGTTTCCTGCAGCCATGGCAGGCCTTTCTGTTCATATTCACTGCGGAGCGCCTGCCGGATCTCTTCCGGTATGGCCGGCATCTGGTCCATCCCTTCCAGGAAAGCGCGGATATACAGGCCGGTGCCGCCGGTAACGATGGCGAAAGGCTGGCGGGAAAAGATCTCGTCCGCATACCGCAGCGCAAGCTGTTCGTACATAGCGGCATTCACTTCTTCCCGGATGGAATGCGAGTTGATAAAATAATGAGGGACAGCCTCCAATTCAGCCTCATTGGGCTTCGCGGTGCCGATGGTCAGCTCGCGGTAGCACTGGCGGGAATCAGCGGAGATGATCTCCGTTCCCAGCCGTTCTGCCAGGCGTATAGCCATAGCCGTTTTACCTACTGCGGTAGGCCCGGCGAGTACGACAACCGTATTTTTCATATGAAAGCAGGCACCATTTGAAAGAAATGCCGGAATTGAACGTATCCGGGCAGCTTTTCCGCTCAGCAGATGCTGATGACCGGGCTTGTATTATTTGCTTACTGGCTGCATCCGGGCTGAAAGCCTGGCACAGCCCGGGTTTTAGAACATAGTCTCTTCTTCGCCGCCGGTTTCTTCCATACCATCGTCTTCCCCTTCAGTCTCCTCCCCTTCTTCGCCAAAGCCGTCTTCAGACATCCCTTCGCGGTTCAGGTCGTATTTCTCTTCCATTTCCACGAGCTTGTCGCCAATGAGGCCTTTAGTGCCGTACTGGCTGGGTGCAAGCCCTTCCTTGCGCACGCAGGCGGGATAGCTCAGCTTGGTGTTCTCTTCTTTGGCCACGCCGATGAGCTCCACCAGGAATGTCCAGTTTTTGGCGTAGTCGTAGAGATAGATGAATTTCTGGTTAGGATCTCTTACCATGGCGCCGATAGGCGTATCAGACATCAGCAATGGCTCCGCTTTGCGGGGCTGGGCGTCTTTTTCGAGAAGGATCTCGCGGCCTCTCTGCCAGTTGTCGTTGCTACGGAAAAAAGTAGCCTTATGCTTGGAGTCAAACTCATATGCGGTTAATATGGCTTGATGGAACTGCAAAAAATTCTGGCTAGGCTTTACCGCAATGTCTCTGTAGACACTCTCATCTTCCTCCCAGTAAACTCGGAACTTCAATACCGGCATATGAATTGCATTAAGCGTAAGGCAAAAATACCAAATTATTTAACAGGGGTCAAGTCAAGTTCTCTGGCCTTCCGCAACATATACTGGTATGCTGCATCGAAGGAATTGGGAATTTCCCCGTCCAGGATGGCTTCGCGGATGGCGTTTTTGAGGTCTCCCACTACTCTTCCCGGCTTCAGGTTGAACGTTTCCATGATCATTTCGCCGGTGATGGGCGGCTGCCAGTTGCGGATGCGGTCGCTTTCCTCCACTTCCTTCAGGCGTTCGCGCACCAGCTCGAAATTCTCCAGGTAACGCTTCACTTTGGCCTTGTTCTTGGAGGTGATGTCCGCCTCGCACAGCATCATCAGCGCATCCAGGTCTTCACCTGCGTCGAACAGCAAGCGGCGTATAGCCGAATCCGTTATATTCTCCTTCGTGAGGCTGATAGGCCGCAGATGCAGTTCCACCAGCTTTTTCACCAGCCGCATGCTTTCGTGCTGGGGCAGCTTGAGGCGTGCGAAAATGCGCGGCACCATTTTCCCGCCCACTGCATCGTGACCGTGAAAGGTCCAGCCATGGCCTTCTTCGAAGCGTTTTGTGGCGGGCTTTCCGATATCGTGCATAAGCGCGGCCCAGCGCAGCCAGAGGTCGCGGGTATGGCGGGAAATATTGTCGATCACCTGCAGGGTGTGGTAAAAATTATCCTTATGCCCTTTTCCTTCCACCATTTCAACGCCCACGAGATCCACCATCTGCGGGAAAATAATTTTCAGCAGGCCGCTCTGGTACAGGAGATCCAGGCCGATGGAGGGTTTGGACGACAGCATGATCTTGTTGAACTCGTCCGTGATCCGTTCCTGGGTGATGATCTTAATGCGTTCCGCATTGTCTTTGATGGCCTGGAATGTTTCAGGGTGTATCTTAAAGTGCAGCTGCGACGCAAAGCGGATGCCGCGCATCATGCGCAGGGGGTCGTCGCTGAAAGTGCGGGCGGGGTCCAGCGGGGTGCGGATCAATTTGTCCGACAGGTCCTGCTGCCCGTTGAACGGATCGAGGAGCCGGCCGTAATCGGCTTCGTTGAGGCTGATTGCCAGTGCGTTGATGGTAAAATCGCGGCGCAGCTGATCGTCTTCCAGCGTGCCGGGCGCCACTTCGGGATTGCGGCTGTTTTCGCTGTAGCTTTCCCTGCGGGCGCCGACAAATTCAATTTCAATGTCTTTAAACCTGATCTGGGCGGTGCCGTAGGTCTTGAAATAGTTCACTTTAATGGCCGGGTCCAGCAGGGAAGCCACCCGGTGTGCGAGCGCGATGCCGTCGCCCACGCAAACGATATCCATGTCTTTGGTACTGCGGTTCAGCAGCTTATCCCTCACAAAACCGCCGATGAGATAACAGGGTACGCCAATCTGGCGCGCCGCATCTGCCACGCTTCCGAACAACTCCTTTTCCCGTGCTGTACAGGGAATCTGCATATACTTTCTACTGGTTTAAGGCGCAAAAGTACTCAATTACGGATGATTTCCAGTGCGCCATCTTTCCCGATGCGCACAATACGCGAAGGCTGGGCAGGCTTATCATCCTGCTGCCGGTATTTCACGGTATAGTCCACGCCCTGCCTGATGGCTTCGCTCACCTCGCTGAAAACGGCGGGAGAAGGTTCGCCGCTCAGGTTGGCGGAAGTGGACACGAGCGGTTTGCGGAGCCGCTTGATGAGGTGCCTGCAAAATGCGTCCTGCACGATGCGGATGGCAATGGACCCGTCCTGGTTCACCGCGCCGGGCGCCAGGTGCAGCGCCCCTTCGTAGATGACCGTGGTGGGGCGGGTGAATGTTGCGAGCGTTTGTTCGATATCCGGCGGCGGATGCGCGAGGTACCGCACGAGGTCTTTCACATCGGCCATGAGGATCACCAGGCTTTTGGCCTCGCTGCGCTGTTTGAGCGCATAGATGCGTTTAACCGCCTGTTCGTCCGTAGCGTCGCAGCCGATGCCCCAGATGGTGTCTGTAGGGTAAAGTATGATGCCGCCGTTGCGGAGCGCGGCGAGGCTATTGGTGATATCGTCTTCAAATTCCGTCATGCCGAGATGTTTTCATACACGTTCATCACTGCTGCGGCGCATTTATCCAGCGTGAACTGCTGCGCATGCAGGATGCCTTTCTGCCGCATATCGGCCCTTAGCACCTCGTCTGCCGCCACCTGCTCCATCGCTCCTGCAATGGCTTCCGGCCGGAAGGGGTCCACGTAGAGCACCGCGTTGCCGCCGGTTTCAGCGAAGCAGCTGCCGTTGGAGGTAACGACCGGCGTTCGGCTCCAGAGCGCTTCCAGGATGGGGATGCCGAAACCTTCGAACATGGAAGGGTACAGCAGAGCCGTTGCGCCCTGGTAAAGCGCGGGGAGGTCCGCAAACGCGAATTTATGCGTTTCGTTAAGCCAGATCACCTGCTGTTCCATGCCTTCCTTGCGGAGGTATTCCTTAACTTCCTTTTTATAACCGGTTCCATCGCCGAGCACTACCAAAGGCAGGTCCAGCTTACCTTTCAGTGAGCGCATGGCCTTTGCGATACCCATCAGGTTCTTGCGTTCTATGACGGAGCCAACGTAGAGGAAATAATTATGCGGCAGGGCGTACTTCGTTTTCAAATGCGTTACATCTTCAGCAGTGTGCTGCCGCTGGAAAGACGGATCGCAGCCCTGGTAACATACGCTGATGCGCTCTTCAGGCACGCGGTAGAACTGCATGAGGTCCGCCTTGGTCTGCTCGCTGATGGCGATCACCCGGCTGGCCTCGCGGCAGGCGTACACGGCCTTGCGGCGGTACGTGTATACATCGATGGGATTATATTGTTTGGGATAACGTTCAAAGATCAGGTCGTGCATGGTAACCACGCTTCTGACACCGCTGTTGTGGATGCCGAAGGGCAGCTCGGCGCTGAGGCCGTGGTAGATGCCGATGTGATGATGCCGGAGATCGTTCACCACCCAGCGGCTGCGCCATACCGGCTTCAGCCAGCGGTGGTGGGGCTTTTGCGGCAGAATAGTGCGCATGCCGGCGGCCGGCTCGAAAAGCGGTTTGGATTTGGGAGCGAACAGGAAATAATGATGCTCCGGGTAGTACGCTGCCAGCGACGTTATAAGGGTGCGGCTGTAATTTCCCAGGCCTGTGCGGTTCTGAAAGGCCCGCTTGGCGTCGAAACCGATGTTCAAAGCAAATAGTTTGATTCGGGGGCAAAATACTGAATTTGATTTTTTTCTTTCCCTTAAAAATGCTAATTTAATTGTCCGCTTATAATCACGGGAACTTTAGCAACGGACAATTTCTTCCTGCATCGTCAATTTTAAAAAATTAATACTGTATGCAACCCGAAGTAAACCCTGCAGAAAAGCCATTCTCCGCCCAGCTGCCGGAACAGCAGAAAGAGCGTGAGAAAGACCCGCCTGTCTTTACCCTGAAGATATCCGGCCAGGTGGAGCATACCACCAAATATCCTTCGGACGGGGATGAGGTGTAGCATGCAACCGTAACCATATTTCTTCCATTTAAACCAAAAACGTTAACAAGTATGAAGCCCAATGAACAGGTACTAAAGCCGTTCTTTGCACAATTCCTTGAGTCACAGCAAAAGATCGCGCTTCCCAAACAACTACAGACAATCGAAAATAACTGGACCAGCAAGCTGGCCGATGTTCCCGATCAGACGCACAAATATCCTTCTGACGGGGACGAGGAATGGTGGCTGTTATAAATTCCACCTGCATTCATTCATCATTGCAAGCAATGGCTCCGGCCGTTGCTTGTTTTTATTTGCCACCTTCATGATTCTTTGCATTACGCATTCGCAGGACACCTACACCATTGATCTCGTGCAGCAGCGGCTGCACCAGCTGGGTTATACCGCTTTCCGTTTTAATTCCGATGAATTCGGCAGCCGTTACCGCCTCCGCTACCGGCTTACCGCTTCCGGCCCCGAATACCAGCTGCAATGCGGCAGCCAGGTGATAGACGCGCGGGACATACAAGGCGTATGGTACCGCAAGCTCTGGGCCTTACAGGTTCCCCCTTCGCTGGACCCGGCCTATGTTCCCGCTTTCCTCAAAGAATACAACACTTCGCTCAACATATTCCTCGACGCGCTGGACGTGCCCTGGATCAACCGGCTTGACCTGGATCATGCCGTGGGCGGCAACAAGCTGCTGCAGCTTTCCGCCGCACAGGCTTCCGGGCTGCATGTTCCGCAAACGCTTTTCAGCAATCACGCCGAAGATGCGATCCGGTTCTACGACGACCACCAGGGCGAAGTAGTGGTAAAGCTGCACGGCGCGCTGTCCAAAACCATGGATGGCCGCGGCGACTTCTTCCATACCACCCGCCTCCGCAAAGAAGACGTGCCCATGCTGGAATCGCTCTCCGCCTGCCCGATGATACTGCAGGAGTACATCCCTAAAGAGCGCGAGCTGCGGGTGGTGTACATCGACGGCGATTTTTATACCGGCAGCCTGCGCGCGCCCGAGCTGACCGACTGGCGGACCGGCAGCACCACCCTCATTCAATGGGAGGCGCACGAGCTGCCCGGCCATATAGAAGAAAAGATAGACGAGATGATGCGCCTGCTGGGCCTTCAATTCGGCGCGATAGACATGATCCTTCAGCCGGACGGCGAATACGTGTTCCTCGAAGTGAATCCCCAGGGCGAATGGGGGATGCTGGAAAAATACCTTGGCTTCCCGATATCCTCCACCATAGCGGAGAAGCTCATCAACCGGATCATCCATGAATAAAGTCCTGATCATTACCCATACGGCGGACAACGAAGCGGTGGCCTCCGTGATACAGCATATAAAAAACCTCGGCGGTGAAAGCATACGGTTCGATGTGGACCGTTACCCCCTGGCCTCCCGCCTGACCACCCAATATTCCGGCGGCCGCTGGCGGCTTTGGCTGGAAGACGGGACCGGAAGCCATTCCCTCGACGATATTACAGCAGTATGGTACCGCCGGAGCTACAACATCGGCAGGGGCCTGGAAACCGTGCTGGATAAGGAGTTCCTCCCTTCCTCCATCGGTGAGGTGCGGCGCACGCTGTTCGGCATGC
>CBFHAF010000111.1:0-9430 GCA_965653435.1 uncultured Chitinophaga sp. | reverse complement strand
AGCGGCGCGCAGCTTGTCTTTCAATTGTGCGGCAGCGGGCGCGCCTTCCGGGCGGGGGATCAGCGGTTTGCCTTCGGCGTTCACCGGCTCGCCGTCTGCAATAAGGGCGATCTTGTCATTCAGGTCAAGATCTTTGTAGCTGTCGTATTGCTCGTGGGTGATGCCATAACCGGCGAATACCACGGGCGTTTGCCCCAGCGTCTGGTTCACGGTTTCGCGTACGGAGCTGTAGAAGCCGTTGCCGAATTCATAGGTTTTACCGCCGGCGGTAATGGTACTGCGCACCAGGGTATCCTGGAAAAGGCTGAAAGGCTGTTCCCATTGCCCGTTGGCGCCGGGCTGAAGGCCCACGCGTTTGAACTGGTCCGCGATGTATTTGGCGGCTTTGTATTGGCCGGGAGTGCCGGTTTCGCGGCCTTCCATTTCATCACTTGCAATAATGTAGAGGTGTTTTTTGAGGTCTGCCGCGGTAATGCCTTTTGCAAACGCGGTGGCGGGGACCGGTTTCACCGGTTTTTTGGCCACCTGTGCACAGGCTACGGTTCCTACGGCCAGCATCGACGCCAGAAGCGGGAGTGTTTTCATTGGTTGTGTTTATCTCTAAAATTAAGGTTTACAGTTGTTGTAACCGCTACCACTCATCAAAAGCGGGGCGGCCGGCATACCGCAGCGCGGATCATCCGGAGGCGGCCGGGGTTCTACGGCCGGAAAGCGATGATCCCGGCGGGTTCCCTGTGCTTATAAAAAAGGCTGTTCCTCTTCGGAACAGCCTTCCGGGTTATAATTTCTTCGTTTAGGCGCAGGCGATCTTCTTCACCCTGTTTTCGTGGCGGCCGCCTTCGAAAGGGGTCTCTACGAAAATGTCCACCATTTCCTGCGCCGTAGCCTGGTCTACAAACCTCGCGGGGATGCAGAGCACATTGGCATTGTTGTGGCTGCGGGCCAGGCGGGCCAGCTCGTCGCCCCAGCAAATGGCCGCGCGGATGCCCTGGTGTTTGTTCGCCGTGATGGCTACACCGTTGGCGCTGCCGCAGATCAGGATCCCGAAAGCATGCGTGCCTGCTTCCACCGCGCTTGCCACGGGATGCGCAAAATCAGGGTAATCCACGGAATCCAGCGAATGGGTGCCGAAATCCTTTACCTCAACGCCTTTGCCTTCGAGATAGGAGATCACTTCTTCCTTATACTCAAACCCTGCGTGGTCTGAACCGATCGCAACGGGTAATGCAAGATTAAATGTCAGTTGTTCCATGACTGCTGCTTTTTGTTTGTGCTGGTTTTTGCTGTTATCAGCTCCACTCTTCCGCTTCGGCCTTTTCCATTTTCCGGTAGGTTCTCGCTGAAATGGCGATGCTCACTTCGTACAGCAGGTATAAAGGTACGAAAACCAGTATTTGATCTAATATGTCGGGCGGGGTGATGATGGCGGCGAGAACAAGTATGACCACTACGGCATGGCGGCGGTAGGTACGCATGAAATCGGGCGTAAGCAGGCCCAGCTTGGTCAGGAAATACACGAGGATGGGCATTTCGAAAAGCGCGCCCATGCCCAGTATGATCTGTGTCATGAGGGCGAAATAGTCGTCGATGAAGAAGTCGTTCTTGATCACTTCAGACACGGTGTAGCTGGCCAGGAAGTTGATCATGAAAGGCGCGATGAGGAAATAGCTGAATGCGATACCCATCAGGAATTGCAGGCTCACCCAGAATATAACGCCCCTGGAGCCCTGGGCTTCATTTTCCTTGAGGGCAGGGCGTACAAAACGCCAGAATTCCCAGCAGATGTAAGGGAAAGCGCCGATAATGCCGAGAATGAAAGCCAGCTTGAACTGCAGGGTGATCTGCCCGGCAAGCTTGGTATTCTGGAACTGTATCTTGGGAGGTGTAATGCACATTTTGTCTCCCAGCCCCAGTGCGTGACTGGCTTTGCAAAGCCACTGGTAGGTGGGGAAAGAGGCCTGTGTGGGGCCGAAGATCACATTGGTCAGTATCCAGTCCGTGAATACGAAGCCGAAAATACTCAGTATCACAATAGCAGCCGCGGAGCGCACGAGATGCCACCTGAGCTCTTCCAGGTGGTCAAAAAACGACATCTCTGCTTTGTCCTCGTTGCTTGAAAATAGCTTCTTTAACATGTACGCTTTATAAAATCAGGAGCACAAATATAACGTGTGCCAGGTGAATAGTCTAGCTTAAAAACGGGACAAGTTAAGAATTAAAAAAGAAGGAAAAGTAAGAAGAAGGGGAAGAGGGGCTTAAATTATCCTTAAAAAAAAGAGCCAGCCCGAGAAGAATCAAGAGCCGGCCTTTCATCCATTGTTTGTTAACCCCAAAAAAGTTGAATTCGAGAATGTCTTTATTCGCTTCTGTTAAGTAATAACTCATTCCTTTATGGCAAGCTATCAGATATAAGTTATAACCGTTACAGAGCTTTTAAATTTCTAAAACAAAAATAGAAAGAAATATCGTATTATCAATGTTACAACAAAGTTTTTTACAACCTTTTAACAAAAATCAAATTATTGTGTTACGTATCAGCACCTATGTTAATTCAATTCGTGTTAATTTACTACTACTCCCTTAAAAAACGATTTAGCAAGAACAAGCAGTGGTAACATTACACAAAAAAATAATTTCTAAATAGCTATTTCTTTAAAATGCTGTTTACCAGGCTGTAAACGTTGGATCAGAATTTTTATTGCCGTAGCAACTTTTTCACCTGTCCAATAAGCTTCCTTCCAACTGCTTAATACATAGCAATTTTCGCGCCGGATTCGCTAATTCAGGATCTTCATTTTCACCATTTCTATCCGCGTATCGGTCACGTTGAGGATGTCGAACTCATAATCATCGATGATGATCCGTTCTTTCAGCCGTGGGATCGTTTCGTAGTGGGAGATGATATAGCCTGACAGGGTTTCGCTTTCATCTTCCGGGAAATCGAAGCCGTAGCGCTCGTTGAGATAGTCCAGCTCCAGCCTGCCGGAAAAGATATACTCTTTTTCAGCGATCTGCTTCTCCACGAATTCCTCTACATCGTGCTCATCCTTGATATCGCCGAAAATTTCTTCCAGTACGTCCTCGATGGTCACGATGCCGGCCGTACCGCCAAATTCGTCCACCACCCAGGCAATGCTGCGGCGTTCCTTGTTGAATTTGCTCAGCAGGTCTATCGCGCTCATTGTTTCGGGCACCGCCAGGATGGGATGGATCACCGAACGGATCTCCGCCGGGTTCTTGAACATATCAAGCTGGTGCACATATCCGAGAATATTGTCAATATTATTTTCGAAAATAATGACCTTGGAGAGTTTTGTATCAATGAATTTTTTCCTGGCTTCGGCGATGCTGCTGTTAATATCCAGCGCTTCGATCTCTTTCCGGGGAATGAGGCAGCCCCTGATCTTTACATGTACAAGGCTCAGCGCGTTCTCGAACAGCTCGGTGTTCAGCTCCTGGCCTTCGCCCATGTGCTGCTGGCTCTGGCGGATGAAATACTCCACGTCCACCCGGGCGAAGGAGCTTTTATTTTCCGTAATGCGCACGTTGAACAGGTATTTCAGTATCCATTCGGAAATGGACTCCAGCATATTGCCAAGGACATACAGCGGCTTGGAAAGCGCGGAAATGGGCAAAGCGAAAAAGCCGAGCAGGGCTTCGGGGCGGGAGCGGAAAATGCTGCGGGGGATGAAGAAACCGAAGAACAGGATCAGCAGGGTAGCCGCCAGTATTTCCACCAACAGGGTCATCACCACGTACTGCACCATTTCATTCTCGGAGAATATGAGCGCCCAGAGGGAATCCAGCCAGCCGGCCACCAGCATGCTGTAAACAACAATGCTGATCATAAGGCCAATGAGGCTGGTGGCCAGGAAACGCGCAGGATGCTCGTTGAAGCCGGAAAGGATCTTCCCCGTGGCGCGGCCCTGCTTTTTCTTCAGTTCGATACTCAGCCTGTTCACGTTGGCGAAAGCGGTTTCCATGCCGGCAAAGAAGCCGGTGATGAGGATCACTATTACCAGTAAAACAATCGTATAAATATCCATCCAAACAAAGATATGAAATTAGCAATAAGCCCGCGCAGCCAACTGATCAATCCCTTTCGTCAGCCTAAAAAGTTCTCCACAAGGGCCTTTACTTCCCGGTATGCCTTTTCAAGGTCTTCATTTACCACGATATGATCGAATTCACTGGCGAAGGAAAGCTCGTACCGTGCCTTCCCCAGCCTTTCATCCAGCGAAGCCTGCGTTTCGGTGCCCCGTTCGCTCAGGCGGGCGCGGAGCGCGTCCAGCGAAGGGGGCTGTATGAAGATGGTAAGGGCCGCATCGTGGTATTTTTCCCGGATGCTCAGCGCCCCTTTTACGTCTATATCCACCATGGGGTACTGCCCGTTCGCCCAGATGCGCTCCAGCTCGCTTTTCAGCGTGCCGTAGTACTTCCCGGCGTACACCATTTCGTATTCGGCAAAGTCGTTCTTCTCAATATGCTGCTGAAATTCATCCGGCGTCATGAAATAGTAGTCCCGGCCATGCACCTCGCACTCCCTGGGGGAGCGGGTGGCGGCGGAAATGGAAAAGGCCAGCTCGGGCATTTCCCCCAGCAGCCGCTTCACAATGGTTGTTTTACCTGCCCCGGAAGGCGCGGTAATGATGATGATCTTGTGTGATGACATGATATGGTTTACACGCGCTTGATGTCTGCTCCCAGGTTCCGCAGGCGCTCATCTATGTATTGGTAGCCGCGGTCTATCTGGTCGATGTTATGGATCGTGCTCTTGCCGTCCGCGCTGAGCGCTGCGATCAGCAAAGCTACCCCCGCCCTGATGTCGGGGCTGCTCATGGTGATCCCCCTGAGCTTGTGCTGCCTTCCGAGACCGATCACCGCGGCACGGTGCGGATCGCAGAGGATGATCTGCGCGCCCATGTCTATCAGCTTGTCCACGAAAAACAGCCTGCTTTCGAACATTTTCTGGTGGATCAGCACGCTGCCTTTGGCCTGTGTGGCTACTACCAGCACAATGCTCAGCAGGTCGGGCGTGAAGCCTGGCCAGGGATTATCGTATATCGTTAAAATGGAGCCGTCGATAAATGTCTGGATCTCGTAGCTGTCCTGCGCAGGGATGTAGATGTCGTCCCCTTTGATCTCCATCTGGATACCCAGCTGGCGGAACTTGTCGGGAATTACGCCCAGGTGCTGGATGCCGGCGTTCTTGATGGTGATCTCGCTCTGCGTCATGGCGGCAAGGCCGATGAAGGAGCCGATCTCGATCATATCGGGCAGCATGGCATGGCGGCAGCCTTTCAGGCTGGCAACGCCTTCGATGTTGAGCATGTTGGAACCCACGCCGCTGATCTTCGCGCCCATGCTGTTGAGCATCTTGCAAAGCTGCTGCAGGTAAGGTTCGCAGGCGGCGTTATAAATGGTGGTAGTGCCCTGCGCCAGTACCGCTGCCATCACGATGTTGGCGGTGCCGGTCACGGAAGGCTCGTCCAGCAGCATATAAGTGCCTTTGAGGCCGCTTTTGGCCTCCAGGCGGAAGTAGTTGTCGTCCGTATCGTACACGAAAGCCGCACCCAGTTTCTCAAAGCCGATCACATGGGTATCCAGCCTGCGGCGGCCTATCTTGTCGCCGCCGGGTTTGGGTATATACGCCTTGCCGAACCGTGCCAGCAGGGGGCCTGCCATCATCACGGAACCGCGCAGGCGGCCGGATTTCTTTTTGAATTCGGGGCTTTCGAGGTATACGAAATCAATATCATCTGCCTGGAACTCGCAGGTGGCGCGGCTTACGCGGTTCACCTTCACGCCGATGTCCCCCAGCAGCTCGATCAGCAGGTTCACGTCCAGGATGTCCGGGATATTGCCGATGGTTACTTTTTCAGGTGTTAAGAGTACCGCGCTGATGATCTGTAATGCTTCGTTCTTTGCTCCCTGCGGTATAATTTCTCCTTTCAGACGGTTGCCGCCTCTTACTTCGAAAGCGCTGCTCACTTGTTCCTGTTTTTGTTGTGTTTGTTGTGTTTATTGCTTTTTCCTGAATTCTGCTTGAATTTGTTCTGCTGGTAAGCTTTGCGCTTCTGGCTGCCGCCCTGGCCGGAGCTGCCGCCGCCGGACCTGAACTGCTGCTCACCTGCCCCGTAGACGTTGAACGAGGGCTGGTTGGCCTGCACATTGGCGCTGCTGCCGCCGCCCGGGCCGGGATGGTATTGCAGCTTGCCGCCGGTGATAGCTCCCAGCTCGCCTTTGATGGCGTCGTCGTGCACGCTTTCTTTATGCCAGTTGCTGTAAGCCAGCTTCATGTAATTGCCGATCACCTGGGTGAACCCTTCCCTCATTTCCGGGTTTTCTTCAGCCAGGGCCTTGTCTATCACCATTTCCAGGTTCTTGCCGAAGTGGCGGTTGCGGGGGTATTTTTTCGGGTAAGGCAGGCGGTCCGGTTTGGCACGCAGGGTTTCGCGGGTGGGGATCGGGTAGGGCGAATCCACGTCCAGCTTGAAGTCGGACACCAGGAACAGGTGGTCCCACAGCTTATGCCTGAAATCCTCCACGTTGCGCAGGTGCGGCTGAAGCGTACCCATCAGCTCTATTACCGCCATTACCTGCTGCTGGCGGTGCTGGCGGTCCTTAATGGTCAGTATGTGCTCGATCATCCGCTGTACATTTCTTCCATACTCGCGCATGATGAGATGGTTGCGGGCGGTATTATATTCCATTGCTGTAATTTAAAAAATTCCGTAAAAGTGATTGATTACCAGCCGTTCATTCGCGAAGTAACAAAAAATACCTGGGTGCGGAACGGCTATGTGTGCAGTCAAGCTCATGCAAACTTAATGAAAAATATTTATGCTGCATCCCGGCAGCCGTCGATTCCTTACTTTTACGGCATGAATCTTTCGCTGACAGGTAAAACCGCCGTGATATGCGGGGCATCCCAGGGCCTTGGGCTGGCTTCCGCCAAAGAACTGGCCCTGCTGGGCGCCTCCTGCATCCTGCTGGCCCGCAACGAGCAAAGCCTCATGGCTGCCGTAGCTTCGCTGGATACTTCCAGGGGGCAGCAGCATAATTACTTCGTAGCAGACTTCAATAAACCGGAAAAGGTAAGGGCCACGATCGGCGCCATTACCAACGAGCAGATCGTGCACATCCTCGTCAACAATACCGGCGGCCCGAGCGGCGGCCCTATCCTGGCGGCGGAAGGCGGCGCCTTCATGCAGGCATTCGAAATGCATGTGGTATGCAACCAGATCCTGGCGCAGGCCGTGGTGCCGGGCATGAAGGCCAACGGTTACGGCCGCATCATCCAGGTGATCTCCACCTCGGTAAAAACGCCGCTCAAAAACCTCGGCGTGTCCAACACCATCCGCGCCGCTGTGGCCAACTGGGCGAAATCGCTGGCCAACGAGCTGGCGCCCTTCGGCATTACGGTGAACAATGTGCTGCCCGGCTCCATGACCACGGACCGGCTGAAAAGCATTTTCAGGACCAGCGCCGAAATGCGGGGCATCCCCGTTGAGGCCGTTGCTGAAGAATGGCGGCTGGAAATCCCCATGCAGCGCTTCGGCGATCCGGCGGAATTCGGCGCAGCCGTAGCTTTCCTTGCTTCGCCGGCCGCCTCCTACATTACCGGTATCAACCTGCCGGTAGACGGCGGCAAAACCCCTTCCCTTTAAATTTCACCCGCCACATGAATATCTGGAAGAATATCATCAAAAGTCCAACCTGAGCACATTCCTGCCCGTTATTACCTGTAACGGCCCGAGAGGGCCTATTGTATCACTTTACCCTTTACTTAGACCAACATGACGAACACGAACGTGCAATACGGCGATTACCTGCAATTAGAGAATATACTGAACGCCCAGTTCCCGGAAAGCGACAAGCACCGGCTGCCCGCCCACGACGAAATGCTTTTTATCATCATCCACCAGGCGTATGAGCTTTGGTTCAAACAGCTGCTGTATGAAGTGGACTCCGTGGCGGACATCATGAACAAACCGGCGGTGAACGACAATTCGCCGGAGCTGCAAACCGTTGTGCACCGCCTCCAGCGCATGGTCACCATCCTGAAACTGCTGGTGCACCAGATAGATGTGATGGAAACGATGACGCCTATGGACTTCCTCGATTTCCGTGACATGCTCCGCCCGGCGTCAGGATTCCAGAGCTGGCAGTTCAAAGCGTTGGAAGCCAGGCTGGGCTTGCAATACAAACAACGCTTCGGGCAGGAGTATTACATCTCCCAACTCAAGCAGGACAAGATCGACGTGATCCGCAAAGCGGAGAACGAAAAAAGCATTCTTACCCTGCTGAACGAATGGCTGGAAAGAATGCCTTTCTTTGACGAGCCCCGCAACTGGACGAACTACCAGCCCGTAACCGCCACCGTTCCCGGCGCGGAGCATATCTTCTGGCAGGATTACCGGCAGCTGTACAGCCGCGGCCTTGCGGAAGCCGAGCAAAACAACCGCGAATATTTCAATACCGTGTTTGCCGGCGAAAACGCCGGCGGCGAAAGAAGTCTCTCCCCCAAGGCCTGCCGCGCAGCCCTGTTCATTATGTTATACCGCGGGTATCCCTTGCTGCAGCTGCCTTTCCAGCTGCTCAGCAGCTTGCTGGAAATAGACGAACAGCTCAGCACCTGGCGTTACCGCCACATGAGCATGGTGCACAGGATGATCGGCTCCCGCATAGGAACGGGAGGCAGCACGGGGAAAGATTACCTGAAAGGCGCACTGGACAAGCATTTCATATTTGCGGAAATTGCGAGGCTCACCAGCTTCCTGATAGAACGGCGGAAGCTGCCTGCGCTCAGCCACGAAATGGGGCAGCGGCTCGGTTTTCAATAGCGGTGCACAGCTGCAGGTAACAGGTTTAAAACGGCAAAAAGGGTGGCGGCGGCCGCCATCCTTTTTGCCTTTGCTCATAACCGTGGAAACTGTTGCCTACTCTACTACGTTGATGGTGCGCGTAAAACTTTCTTCAAGCGAAATGAATGTTTCGGTGCGTTCGATTCCTTTGATCTTCTGCAGTTCGTCGTGCAGCACGCGGCGCAGCGATGAGATGTCTTTACAGATAATTTCGGCAAACATGCTCCAGCCACCGGTGGTGTAGTTCAGCCGCACTATCTCGGGCATTTTCCGCAGTTCCTTCGCTACGGTGTCGTACATGGAGCTTTTTTCCAGGAAAATGCCGATAAAGGCAATCACATCGTAGCCGATCATTTTTAAATCTACGTGTAATCTTGTACCTTTAACTATACCCAGTTCCTGCAATTTTTTCATGCGAACATGGATGGTACCCCCGGAAACAAACAGTTTCTTACCAAGGTCTGCATAGGAGATTTCGGCGTTAGACATCATCTCGCTGATGATCTGTAGGTCCAGTTTGTCAATATTCAAATTGTGGCTCATTTTGACAAATTGTTTTTGAA
>CBFHAF010000110.1:0-9514 GCA_965653435.1 uncultured Chitinophaga sp. | reverse complement strand
CCGCGGGGGCTGTGTTCAGGCTGTCTTCCCTGGCCCGGCGTGCGGCTGCGGCGCGGTTGGTGCTGTCTGCAATGCGGAGGATGCGCCTGTTGCTGAACAGCTCGGAAAGTTTGTTGTAATCGCGCACGTAGGAGAGGCCCAGGCCGCTGCGGGTACGGTTGTTGAAGCTGTAAGCGTCGTAGTCCGTTTTGCTGAATGCGTTGATGCGGATGCGGCCGTCGGGGCTGAGCAGGTATTCTACCCTGAAGTCTCCCGCGAAGTTCTGCGACGATGAAGTGGCGCTCACCCTTCCCCAATCGTAATCGCCGCCCACGTATACGCGGATGCGGTTGTTGTAGAAGGTTTTCGTGATGCCGGTGCTCACCAGGTTCCTGTCGTAGCTGCTGCTGGCGGCATTGTTGAAGTTGTAGGCCGTATAGTTCACGTTGAACCCGATGCCGGCGTTCTTCAGGAAGGTGTTTGAAAAGTTGTTCAGGATGGCGGAAGCCTGTGCGCTCAAAGCCTGGCCCACGCTGTTTTTGCCGGTAATGGCCACGTTGGCGGAACCATCCGGCGGCTGGAACTGGCCGGTGGCCAGCAGGTAGCTGATCTGGTACAGGGCTTTGTTCTGGTCCTGGTTGATCTCTTTCAGCTGGCTGGCAATACCGCTTTCATAAGCCAGGGAACCCACTTCGGGCAAGGTGATCTCGTAGGTGATGGTGGGCTGCATGAGGGAATTGCGCAGGTACAGCAGGATGTCTACCCGTTCGGAACGGCTCAGCACGTCCTGGTTGCTGGCATTGTTGCCGGTTACCGCGGCGGTGCTCAGGTTGTAAAGGCTCACCTTCGGCAGGCTGTATTTGGCGGTGATGTTCACCTTGGCGTCCACGGGGTCGCCGTTCCAGGTGATGGTGCTGTTCTTGTCGATGTCGAATTTCCAGCTGGCGAGGCGCTGGAAGCTGAAGTTATACGTCCCGGTGTTGATGGTGTAGTTCCCGTACATCGTGAAATCCCCGTCCAGGTTTACGTTGATGGTGAGCGCACCGGTGCCGTTCGCGGAAATGACGTCGTTGGTGGCTGCGTTGATGATCACGTCTATCTGCGCATCGGGGTTGGCGGCGATGTCCATCTTCACGTTCAGCTTCACATTGCTTTTTTTCTTCGGTTCTTCTACTACTTTCCCGTATTGTTTGAAAGTGATGTATTCGTGTTTGCCGATGTCTTTACTGTCAGACAGCGGGAGGTAGAAATGCGTGCCGCTCAGCGGGCGGGCCAGCACGCGCAGCTGCAGGTTATCCATCGGCCCGGTGAAATATACCCTTCCCTGGGCGATCACGTCGCCGTAATACAGGTTATTGTCTGCCGCGCCGGTATTGAGGAAAAGGAATTTCTGCGATTGCACGTCGAATTCGAAGTTCATCTTCGAGAAGTTCTGGTGGCTGATAAACCCGTTCACCGTCGCCTGGTTCCTGTATTTATCGATCAGTGTGAAGGGGTGCATTTCTATCAGGTTGTCGTCCATATGGTGCACATGCAGCAGGGGGATCTTATAATACGTGCCCAGGTAATTCACTTTCATGCCGATGTTCTGCACCTTCACATTCCCGCGGAAGGAGGGCTTATCGGTAGTGCCGGTAACGGTCAGCTGGCCGGTGGCGGTGCCGGTAAGCTCGCTCACGTAATCGCCGAGGTATTTGTCCAGCAGGCTGATGGAGGCGTTGTTGAGATCGGTGGACGCATTCACCACGCGGTTGCTGTCGCTTACGCCGATAGTGCCTTTCGCATTGAAGCTGGCCAGCGAATTGTCTGACTGCACATCGAACTGCACTTCGCCGATGCGGCTGTCGTAATCGCCCTTGAGGTTCACAAGCCCGATGGAATCATTGTCTATGCGCAGCTGCGTGGTTTTAATATCCGCATCTACCTGCAGGTTGTTGAAAGGATCGTGTACGTTGATGGTGCCGTTGGCAAGCCCTTCTATCAGCGTATTGGTGATGCCGGCGGGAATGATGTCCGCCAGGTTCAGGTCTTTGAGCGCAATGCGGAACGTGGACTCGTCGGGATTGAACTCGTTGGTGCTGATGGTGATGCTCTGGTCGTTCCGGGAAATGCGCAGGTTGTTCACCGTCAGGAAATTAGTGCTCCAGTATACTTCGTTGCCGGGCGTCATGCTCCATTGTTTGCCGTTTACGGTAAAGCTGCTGTTCAGGAAATTGACCTTCACGCCGTCTCCCACGGTGATCACACGGGCGTAGAAGCCATCGAGGGAAGTGGTGTCTTCCGCTCTCAGGTCCAGCTTGATGTAAGACGTGTCCCTGCCGGAGCTGGCTACGATAAGGGGATTGGTGAACACGGTGCTGTCGTTGTAGAGCACATTGCCGAGGCTGGTGCTCACGTTGATCTTCGAGAAATCGCCGTTCGCTTTCAGCAGCAGGTTGCGCACGCCAAATTCGTTGTAAGCGGCGTAAGGCACGGCCGCATTGAGCGTTACCTGCCCGGTGAGCGTATTCAGCGCGCCGGAAACCTGGGTGCCGTTGAGGCCCTTCACTTCGTCCGTAAAGGCGCGAATGAGCTTCTCCACCTCGCCGAACTCGAAGGAGAATGTGAAGTCCTGGCCGGCATTGGCCGCGGGCGGGCTTTTGAAATAGCTCGGGTAATATTTGTTGAGGAACAGCCTGAAAGCGTTGGGCAGTTCCATGAAGCTGTAGGAGCCCTGTACGTAGCCGTTCACCTCGTTGCCCTGGATGCGGAGGGTTTTCAGGTTGTTCTCGTTGCGGGTGGAAACGGAGAGGGAGTCGAACTCCACGCGGCTTTTGTTCTTGAACAGCGATACGTCGTACAGGCGGGCGGTACCATCGAAGTTGTCGATGTTGCTGCCGGCGAAGTTCAGGTCTGCCTTGGCCTGCAGGGTAATGGAATCTTCCGTGAGGCGCAGGGCCTTGAGGTCGCTGTAACGCACCTCCGAATAGAAGTTGAATATAGGCAGGCGGCTGTTGAAGTCGATGGTGCCGGCAAAGTCCATATCCAGGTTGGGATCGTTGGCGGTGAGCGAGCCGTTGAAGAACTTGCGGTTCATTTCCCCGGCGGCTTTCAGGTTCTGGTAATCGTACCCGTATAGCCCGATCTTCTGGATATCGGCATCCACGGAGGCTTTGAGGGTTTTGAAGTTAAAACCTTCGCCTTTCACTTTTGCTTTCAGCGTGGCGGTGGTCACCAGGCCGGTGTTCAGCAGGGTGCCGAGCTGGAAGTTATAGGTGGTCAGGTTCCCGGAATAAACGGGCACGTCTTTGCTGGTCTTGAAGTTCAGGTCGGAATCGAGGTTGCCGAGATTGGTCTGGAATTTCCCGTAGGCCACGAAGTCGTTCACGAACCCGGAGAACGATCCCTGGAAGGCGAGGCTGGTGATCAGATCGGTGCGCACCTGGGGGATGTCTTTCAGCATGGGGAAAAACTGCCGGAGGTCCTGCCCGCTGGTCACCAGCTCTTTGGCGGTGAAATCGATGAACGTTTCGTCGATGTCCGGCAGGCCGCGCATGTCTGCGGTTCCTTTCAGGCGGGTATGGTTGCCGCCTTTGATGTCGAGGCTGTCGCCGGAGAGGTTGCTTACGGGGCCGTCTACCCGGCCATTGACCCGCAGTTCCGTATCCCAGGACGAAAGGGCGGGGGCGAAAAAGGCAATGTCTTCCGAGGCCAGGCGGGTATCCTTAAACCTTGCGCGCATGGTCACGTTGTTCACGTAGTCGTTCATGTCGCTCAGGTCTTCGTATTGCATGGTGTAATAATCGCGGATGCGGCTGTTGTTGGTGAGCAGGTCCAGGTTGCTGAACTCCATTTCCACGGGGCTCATTTTGAACTGGCTTTTCAGGGATTTCACTTCAAACCCGCTGCGTTCTTTGGTGCTGAGCGCAAGGTCCGCGAAGATGCTGTCTTTCACCAGGCTGCTGTTGGTGATGCTGAGATTGATGTTGCCGAAGCGGATGCGCGAGGGATCGAATTCCCCGGGCGTGCTGGGCACGGAATCGCTGAGGTTGTTCACGCCCAGCAGCCCGTCTTTGATGCTCATGGACTTCACAACCAGCTTCCAGTTGTCCGCATTCCAGCGCAGGGGAGCGGGTTTGAGGGAATCGGCGGGCGTTTTGGGAATTGCCACGGAAGGCGCCCGTCTTTTACGCAGGGGGCTGGCGGCATAGCTGGAGATGATGAACTCCGGCCTGTCCAGCAGCAGCTCGTTGATGTTCACGTCGTGCGCACGGAGGTCCAGCCGGTTAGCGTCCAGGTAAATGCGGTTGGCGGCCACCTGCATGTCTTCACCCACCCATGCGTCGATGATATTGAATTTCACGCGGCGGAGGTCCACCCGTTTGAGGTCGAGTGAAATGCCGGATTGTTTTTTGGTGGCGGGCTGAGGGGAGGGGCTGCCACCGAATTCATCCACGATGAACTGGTAGTTCCAGAGGGAATCGTTGCGGGGGCGCACGAGGTTGATCTGTGCGTCTTCGAGGCCGATGAACTTCAGCACGGGCTTGTCCTGTATGAAGAACCAGTCGGTAATGCGCACCTGCATGACGCCGGCGTATAGTATGGTATCTTTATGACGGTCTTCGATGAGGGCGCCTTCGAGGCGCATGCTGTTGAAGAGCCGGAAATTGACATGCCTGATCTCCACGCGCGTTTGCAGCTGCTTGGAGAGGCGCGCGGTCACTTCCCGCACGAGCAGGTTTTGTACGGCGGGGATATTGATGAGGATACTGACCAACAGTACCAGGCCCAGCAGGCTCAGCAGGGTGATGGTCAATATTTTACGTACTTTTCTCAGGGAACAGCATTATTTATCCGACAAAAATAGGCATTCGCAAAATGTTTGCCAATTGAATCTGGTCTTGCAGCGCAAAGCATCGCCAACAGGGCGTTTCCGTTTAGTATAGCCAGCACCGTGAGTTCCTTCCATGCGTCCGGGGGAACGTCCGGCGTCCCCCGCAAAAAACACCGTTCCGGAGGCATTGTCATCCGAATGTCATCGCTGGCAACATCAGCAGGTGTTAAATTAACTCAAACCGGTAGTATTTTATTGTGAAAATCCATACCCCTGGTGGTTGCTAAAATCTTTACTGCATAAGCAATTGATAGCTATGCCATACTGCCGGAATCCTGCTGCTTTTTAGCAATATGCGGGTGAGTTCCCGTGATTGTCTTCAGATTATCACGATTACACCACGGTAGTTTTAACAAATTTTTAGAGTTTATACCTTTCGTTCGATAGTTTGTAATGATAAGCGACTCTTTTTAATTGGACAGGGACTAGATCAACCAACGTTTATATTTTTATCAATTCAATTTCTATGACCAGAAAGCTACTCTTTTTGTTGGTCATCCTCATGGGGATGGTGTATTCCGCTGCCATGGCACAGGATCGAAAAGTATCCGGCACTGTTAAGGACAGTAAGGGCGATGCGCTGCCAGGCGTATCTGTCCGGGAAGCCGGAACTTCCAACGGCACCGCGTCTGATGAGACCGGTAAGTTCACACTCACATTAAAAGGTAAAAACCCGGTGCTGGAGCTCACCTTCCTGGGTTATGCCAAAACCGCCATTAAAGTCGACGGCCGTGCTGACTACACCATAGTGATGCAGTCGGATGCGCAGCAGCTGAAAGACGTGGTGATCACCGGTTACGAGCAGAAGAAGCGCAAAACGCTGACCACGGCCGTAACCCGCCTGGACGCCGAAGAGATCCAGAACATTCCCGCCGCCAGCGTGGTGAACCTGCTGCAGGGCCGCGTGGCCGGCTTATCTGTGGTGAACAACGGCGGCATGCCCGGCGTTGGCGCTCCCGTGTTCATCAGGGGTAACGCCAGCGTGGCTTCCAGCTTCAACGACGACCGTATCTTTTCCGATCCATTGTTTGTAGTGGATGGCATCCAGGTACCGGCGGACCGTGCGTCTGCCAAGGGCTTCACCGCGAATGCGCTGGGTACCGGGAACAGTCCCATCTCCTGGTTGAACCCGAACGACATTGAATCCATCGATGTGCTGAAAGATGCCGCAGCCGCAGCGGTGTACGGTTCCCGCGGGGCCAACGGCGTTATCATCATCAAAACCAAGACCGCCAAAACCGGCAAGCCGAAGATCGACCTGCGCGCGTACAACGGCATCAACTTCGCACCTTCCCTGTTCCCCATCCTGGGCGGTAAAGCGGAGCGCGACGCGAAAGTGGACATCTGGAACCGCTTTGCACCGTATGATGCAAGGATGAGCGGCATGCCCGTCCAGATGACGGACTCCCTGAACCCGTTCTTCAACAACTCTACCGACTGGCAGAGCATGTATTTCCGCACCGGCAGGATCCAGAACTACGACGCAAGCATTTCCGCCGGCAACGACATGGGTAATTACCGCATCGGCGGCGGTTACTACAGCGAAGACGGGATCGTGATCAACACCGGCTTCAAACGGTACACAGCCAACTTCACCGGCCGTTTGCTGCCGAACAAAAAGACCACGATCGTGATGCAGACCTACCTCGGCCGTACCGACCGCAGCCGCGGTAACAGCAAGAACGGCCAGGGCATCAGCTCACAGGGTATCTGGAGCATCCCCTCGTCTACCTACATGATACCGGACAAAAGCCCCTATGGCGGCGGCATGCTGGATGCATACCGGCTGAACAGGGACAAGAACTTCACCAATACCGTGAACACCAGCCTTCAGCTGATGTACGCCATCACCCCGGAGGTGATATTCACGTCCACCGGCTCGCTGAGCTACGCGAACGACAAGCGTGATTATTTCTTCGCCTCCGTAGCCAACAACAACTCGTCCGACGCAGGGCAGTACAATGCCATCAGCAACGGTTATACCTGGACCAACCAGCTGTCCTGGAACCATTTTACGAAGAACAACGACCATAACTTCGGCGCCTTCCTCGTGCAGGAGTTCAACAAGAACACCATCGAGGCTACGCAGATAGACGCAAAGGGCGGCTCTTCCGATAATATACAGATCGTACAGGGCTTCAGCCCCAGCAGAACCAGCAGCAGAACGGGCTATGGCGCCAATGCCACTTCTTCCGTGCTGGGTAAGGTGAACTACGGGTTCCGCGAAAAATACCTGGTAGATGCGTCGCTTCGTGCGGACGGATCATCCAAGCTTTCGCCGAATAAAAGATGGGGTTATTTCCCCACCGTATCCGCCGCATGGCGCATTGCAGAAGAGCAATGGGTGAAAGACAACCTGACCTGGCTGAACGAAGCGAAAGTGCGCGTAAGCTGGGGTAAGACGGCGAACCAGTACGTAGAGAACTTTGCCAGCGTAAGCTCGCTGAATGCGAACGCGGGCGGTTTCAACGAACCTTCCTATACCTATGTAAGCAGCTATGGCGGTACGAAAGTGGCCGTGCAGAATTTCAACCAGATGCAGAACCTTGACCTGCAATGGGAATATTCGGACCAGACGAACCTCGGTATTGAGCTTACTGCGCTGAAAGGCCGTGTAAGCCTTATAGGCGACATCTACCAGCGTTATACCGAAGGCGGTACTTACGATGAGCAGCTGCCCACCAGCTCAGGCTACAGCATCATCAAACGCAACGGGATAGACATGCTGAACAAAGGTTTCGAAATGACCCTGAGCATAAATGTGCTGGGAGACAAAAGCCCCGTTAGCTGGACCACCCGTTTCATGCTGGCGCGCAACACCACGCAGGTGGCCAAGCTGCCCAACAACAACCGGCCTTTTATGCTGGACAACGTTACCATGGTGAAAGTCGGCTCTGCGCCTTACGGCTTCATGTTCATGGTGAACGACGGCGTATGGCAGAGCAACAGCGAAGTGCCGGTTGACCCCTTCACCGGTAAAAAGCTGTACTTCGATTATGGATATCTCCCGTACCGCGAAGGCTCGCCCCGCTTCCTGGATCTTAACGGCGACTTTAAGATCAACGACCTGAACGGCGACGGCGCCCGCGAAGTGAACGACCGCACCTGGGTAGGCGATCCTACTCCCAAGATCGACGGGGGCTGGGTGAACACCGTTTCCTGGAAAGGCTTTACCCTGGACCTGATGTTCAATTTCCGCTGGGGCGTGAAAGTAGTGAATTCCGCTCTGCAGCGTTACTGGAACTCTACCAAGGTAACCGGCGGCTACAACCCGAACTATACCACCTTCGATTATTTCAACGGCAACTCGCTGGATTGGGGCGGTATTCCTCCCATGAGCGAATTTGACATCTACGGTTTCGCTCCCGGCGACCGTGGCGGCAAAGACGCGCGTTTCCCCACGCTGGATTACTGGACCGGTTCCATCCAGACGTTCTGGAATATCTATGACTACAAGAGCGCATTCGTGGAAGACGCTTCTTTCCTGCGCCTTAAGAACGTGATGCTGAGCTATAACCTGCCAGGCAAGTTCCTCAAGCGTTTCGGCATCGAACGCGTGATGGCGTATGGTAATACAGAGAACGTATTCATTCTCACCAAATACTCCGGCCGCGATCCTGAAGCGATCGAGTTCCCCTCCGGTTACGACCGCGGCAGGAACTACCCGCTGAGCCGTAAAATGACGCTGGGCCTGAACGTTACCTTCTAATCAGTTTTAAAAGTATTAGTATGAAAAGAGGAATATATTATGTGATGCTTTGCCTGGTGGGCTTCTCCGTGCTGTCGTGCAACAAGCAGCTGGAGATCAACCCGATCGACCAGATACCCGATGCTACCTTCTGGGCCGCCGAAAGGGACCTTGACGGCGCTGTGGCCGGGGCTTATGCGCTGCTGCGCAAAACCCTGTCTGAAAGCCCCAAGAACAACAACGACGATAATGGTTACCATCCCCGTTTTTATATGTACGGCGACCGCCGCGCGTCCAACTTCATGGCCGTCGGGCAGGATCCCATCCGTTCGAATATAGACAACGACATCAAGGTGAACCGCCTCCGTTCCGTACTGGGCGGCACCCGCCAGTGGGAAGACATACTGTTCAACTGGGGCGCCTTTTACCAGGTGATCGAGCAGTGCAATATCGTGCTGGAAAATGCGCACCGCGTGCCGGACAACCAGTTCATCAAGTACAACCGCGACCTGTATGTGGCTGAAGCCCGCTTTATCCGCGCCTTCACCTACTTCTACATCGTGCGCGTATGGGGCAATGTGCCTTTGGTGACCAAATCCAAAACCACGGACAAGCTGGGCCGTACCGACATGAATACCGTGCTGGACTTTGTGGACGCCGAGCTGAAAGCGGCCGAAGCGAACCTCCCGCTCCAGTATCCCGAAACAGGCCGCAACGCATTCCGCGCCACCAAAGGTACCGCGTATGCGACGCTGGCGCACAGCCTTGCATGGAGGCATAAAGACGCGGAAGCCATCACCTGGGCCACCAAGGTGATAGACGGCGGCGTGTACAAGCTCATCAAAGACACCAAACCCGCGCCCGGCGGCAGCATCGTGAACCCGCTGTACCGTACGATCTGGAAAGGCCGCACGGTGGAAGGCATCTTCGAAATCGATTTCGACGCTGCTACCGGCGAATACGGCAGGAACGGC
>CBFHAF010000109.1:0-9596 GCA_965653435.1 uncultured Chitinophaga sp. | reverse complement strand
TCTATACCCGGAGTAAAAGCGTTCCATCCCCGGGGTTAAAGCGTTCTATACCCGGGGTAAAAGCGTTCCATCGGTATTGAAGAGGCAGGGCAAAGGCGTTTGCGTAATAAAAAAAGCCTCCCCGGCGATGGGAAGGCTTTGGTATAAAAAACAGTTTGAACTACATGCCTTTCTGCGTTTTCAGGTTCCTGAGCATATCCGCTGTCATTTTAGGCAGATCGAACTCGGGTTTCCAGCCCCAGTCCTGCCCGGCAAGCTCATCATCGATGCTTTGCGGCCAGCCGTCCGCTATCTGCTGGCGGTAATCCGGTTCGTAGCTGATGGTGAAGGTGGGGATATGTTCTTTGATGGCGGCGGCGATCTCTTTCGGGGAGAAGCTCATGCCGGAAAGATTATAGGCCGAACGTACCTTGATGCGCGCGCTGTCTGCCTCCATCAGCTCGATGGTGGCGCGGATGGCGTCGGGCATATACATCATGGGCAGGTAGGTATCTTCTTTCAGGAAACATTTGTAAGAGCCTTCTTCCAGTGCATCGTGGTAGATCTCCACCGCGTAATCCGTTGTGCCGCCGCCCGGGGCGGATTTGTAGCTGATGAGGCCGGGGTAACGCAGGCTGCGCACGTCTATGCCATAGCGGGTGTTGTAATATTCGCACCAGCGCTCGCCGGCAAACTTGCTGATCCCGTAAATGGTGGTAGGCTCGATGATCGTGTGCTGGGGCGTTTCCCGGCGGGGGCTGTTGGGGCCGAATACGGCAATGGAACTGGGCCAGTAGATCTTGTCCAGCCCCTCTTCTTTTGCGATATCGAGCACGTTCAGCAGGCTTGCCATATTGATATGCCAGGCCAGCAGCGGGTTCTTTTCGCCGGTGGCGCTCAGGATGGCGGCCAGGAGATAGACCTGGGTAATGTTGTGGAGGATCACGAGCACATGCAGCATTTCCTTGTTCATCACATCCAGCGATACATAGGGGCCGGTGCCTTTCAACAGCTCGTGCTCTTCGCGGAGGTCTGATGCAATCACGTTGTTGTCGCCATACATTTTACGCAGGGCGAGCGTCAGTTCCACGCCTATCTGTCCGCATGCGCCAATTACCAGGATCTTATCTTTCTTCATATAGGAGGTTGTATAGATTTGTGCTCAAATTTAATTTCAAGTCGCAATATTACCTGAATTGCCCTTGCAAACAATGACAATACAATAACAATTTGAACCCATTGCTGTTCTGATTCGTAAGCTGCCCATCAGCCTTAACGGGAAATAAGCTAATTTTGCGCCATCATACCAACAAAAAAGACAAAACAGCACAATGGTCAATACTTTAAAAGCACTGTTCAAAGAACAATACAATCCTGAAAACTTCTTTCTTATCGCAGGCCCCTGTGTGATCGAAGATGAGGAGCTGGTGATGGGCATAGCGGAAAAAGTTTCTGCTATCTGCAAAAGGCTGAATATTCCTTACGTATTCAAAGCATCGTACCGCAAGGCCAACCGCACCAGCGTTAATTCATTCACCGGCATCGGCGACGTGGAAGGGCTGGACCTCCTGCAAAAGGTCGGTCAGACCTTCAACCTGCCTGTGACCTCCGACATCCACTCCGCCGCGGAAGCCGCTATGGCCGCCGCTTACGTGGATGTGCTGCAAATCCCCGCATTCCTCTGCCGCCAGACGGACATCCTGGTGGCCGCCGCGGATACCGGCAAATTCGTGAACGTGAAAAAAGGACAGTTCCTCAGCGGCGAATCCATGAAATTTGCCGTTGAAAAGATAGAACAGGCGGGCAACAAACACGTGCTGCTTACTGAAAGGGGCACTACCTTCGGCTACCAGGACCTCGTGGTGGACTACCGCAACATTCCCATCATGAAGGGCCACAAGGTGCCCGTGGTGATGGACTGCACGCACTCCCTGCAGCAGCCCAACCAGCCCGGCGGCGTTACCGGCGGCAATCCCAAAATGATCGGCACCATCGCCAAAGCGGCCATTGCCACCGGCGCGGACGGTTTGTTCATAGAAACACATCCGGACCCTTCCTGCGCAAAATCCGACGGGGCCAACATGCTGCGGCTGGACCTGCTGGAACCCTTGCTGGAGCAGCTGGTGCGCATCCGCGAAGTAGTGGTGAAACAATAAGGGAAAATGCATTCGTAACAAGGCAGGACCAGCAATGGTTCTGCCTTGTTGCGTTTTTAATTCTGACGATTTTCCAGTATATTCATATCACACAAAAAATAACACCATGATTAATTTGCATCAATTAAAAGCAGGTGATATTGTGCTGGCGAAGTTTGAAGAACAATTGTCTGAAGGCAAGGTACTGGAGCTGGACCTTCCGGCGGGCCAGGCATGTGTATTGAACCAGGCAGACCAGGAAAACTGGTACGGCCCTGAAGATCTTTTCCCCATTCCCCTCACGGAAGAACAGCTGGTGAAGCTCAAATTCAAAAAAGCGGAAGAACCGCCCATCAATGGCGACGGCCAGGCCTGGGTACGCGGCCCCTTCACCGTGCTGCTGCAGGACGGGGAACAACCCCATACCATCCTGCATTACCGGGACGAGACCCGGAACATTGCGGGAAGCTTAATGGTGCATGAACTACAGAACCACTACCAGGGCATGACGCTCTTTCACCTCGAATAAAAAGAATTAAAAAAGCCGTCCCGGAATACCGGGGCGGCTTTTTTTCTAACCGGAAAATCAATCACTTCTGTAACCTGATCGTATCCACGGTGGTCACCTGACCAAGCGAAACGGTCACTCCGTCTTTCACGAATTTTTTGAACAGTGTATCAGTAGGAATATAATGCAGGGAATAAGTACCTGCTTCCAGCCCGCGGATGCTATAACCGCCGTTTGCCGTATAGGTGCTGGCGATCGTATCCGGGCCCTGGATGGCTATTACAGCCGTCTGCACCGAATCAGGCAGCACAAATCCTTTGAGGTTGCCGCCTACCGCCGTCAACACGGTGCGGATCACCGGTTTCAGGATGTATTTGCCGCTGTTCCCCGCTTCCACGATGGATTTGGCCACATCAAAATCGAGCGTGAGCTTGTTGATGATACCGCCTACAACCGGCTGGTGAATGTTCAGCTTCAGGCCGGATTGCTGTGCGCTGGGAGTGGTCAGCATCAGTTTTTCCCCGCGGTTGGTAATAATGTAATTATTGTCTCCCAACACCAGGCGGATCTGGCTCAGCTTGCCGGAAGGAATCTCGGCATCAGCCAGAATGGTGTCTTTGTCGTTCACGAGGTCCAGCAGGTTGTACATGCCGGCCTTTACGCCTGCCAGGGGCGTCCAGTTCTGGTCATCCGCATCAGAAATGTTAAAACGGATCTCTTTTACGTCGATCCATACTTCTTTGTAATCCCCCGGATCGTCGGTCAATGCGATTTGCAGCCGCGCTGTTTCGGAACCGTTGCCATCATTTTTGTTGCAGGATGAAAAGCTCGCAATGCTCCCCAGCACAATTGCGCCCAGAGCCAGGTTTTTCAGTTTGATTGTCATCATATACTTGTTTATGGTTTGCATTTTCGTGCACGCACTTACAAGTTAGATGGGGACTTTCAGGAAAAGTTTAATGGACAGATTAATTTTTTCAAAAATGTGTATAAGTAATTGGCGCAGTTAGAGATAACGCAGGGGGTTGCGGCGCGCGTTCATGATATAATTCTTGATGTTCATCCAGAAGGCAAGGATCATATATACGATGAGGGGGGAGCCCATCGCCAGGAAAGTGGCATAAATAAAAAATATCCGGATCCGGGAGGTTGCGATGCCGAGTTTATTCCCAAGGGCGGTACAAACGCCGAAAGCCTTCCATTCCACAAAGTCTTTGATCTTGTTCATCGTTCGTTATTTGCAGGGAGATCTTGCATGGACATTATGAAAAAAATTGTCATGCTCCGTCTCATATATCAAATTTATTCCAAATCTGGGTAAATAACAAAACAAATCTACGCTTTGTGCCTCAGGCTTAACTTTAAAAACTTTACGAAAATGATTAACTTCGCCGTGCAATTTTTAACGTAATAGCTCTTAAATTATTTATTTCCATGGTGTTTGATATTGACATGATTAAAAAATTGTATGCGGCACTGCCGGGTAAGGTGGAAGCTACCCGTAAACTGTTAGGTCGCCCGCTTACACTGGCTGAAAAGATCTTATATGCTCACCTGTACGCTCCTACCGCTACATCATTCGAAAGAGGCAAATCCTACGTGGAATTTGCCCCGGACCGTGTTGCCATGCAGGATGCGACAGCGCAGATGGCCCTTTTGCAATTCATGACCTGCGGCCGCGCGTCTGTGGCGGTTCCCTCTACCGTTCACTGCGATCACCTGATCCAGGCGAAAACGGGCGCCGTGCAGGACCTTGCCACCGCTATCGACACCAACAAGGAAGTTTACGATTTTCTCGCTTCGATCTCTGATAAATACGGCATCGGTTTCTGGAAACCCGGCGCCGGCATCATTCACCAGGTAGTGCTGGAGAACTACGCGTTCCCCGGCGGCCTGATGATCGGTACGGACTCCCACACCCCCAACGCGGGCGGCCTGGGCATGCTCGCCATCGGCGTGGGCGGCGCGGACGCGGTAGACGTAATGGCCGGCCTGGCATGGGAACTGAAAATGCCCAAGCTGATCGGTGTGAAACTGACCGGCAAGCTCAGCGGATGGGCTTCCCCCAAAGACGTGATCCTCCGCGTAGCGGGCATCCTTACCGTTAAAGGCGGCACCGGCTGCATCGTGGAATACTTCGGCGAAGGGGCAGACAGCCTGAGCGCCACCGGTAAAGGCACCATTTGCAACATGGGCGCCGAGATCGGCGCTACCTGCTCTGTATTCGCTTACGATACCAAAATGAGCGATTACCTGAAGATCACCAGCCGCGCGGAAGTAGCCGCCCTGGCAGATGAAGTAAGGGAACACCTCCGTCCTGACGAAGCCGTGTACGCAGACCCCTCCAAATTCTACGACCAGGTGATCGAGATCAACCTGGACGAGCTGGAGCCTTATGTGAACGGTCCCTTTACCCCGGACCTGGCATGGCCGCTCTCCAAGTTCGCACAGGCCGTAAAGGAAAACAACTGGCCCGAAAAGCTGGAAGTAGCCCTGATCGGTTCCTGCACCAACTCCTCTTACGAAGACATCAGCCGTTCAGCCTCCCTGGCCAAACAGGCGATCGATAAACAACTCAAGGTTCAGTCTGAGTTCACCATCACCCCCGGTTCCGAGCTGGTACGTTATACCATCGAAAGGGACGGGCTGCTGGATACATTCGACCAGATCGGCGGCGTGGTGCTGGCAAATGCCTGCGGCCCCTGTATCGGTCAATGGGCCCGTCATATCGACGATCCCAACCGCAAGAACTCCATCATCACCTCCTTCAACCGCAACTTCGCCAAACGTAACGACGGCCTCGCCTCTACTCACGCGTTCGTTGCATCTCCCGAGATCGTGACCGCGCTGGCTATCGCCGGCAGCCTGTCCTTCAACCCGATGACGGACACGCTGAAGAATGTGAAAGGTGAAGACGTGAAGCTGGACGAGCCCACCGGTTTTGAACTTCCTCCCAAAGGTTTCGACGTGAAAGACGCCGGTTACCAGGCCCCTGCGGAAGACGGCAGCGGCGTACAGGTGATCGTGTCGCCCACTTCAGACCGCCTGCAGCTGCTGGAAGCGTTCAAGGCATGGGAAGGCGTTGACCTGAAAGGCCTGAAACTGCTCATCAAAGCAAAAGGCAAGTGTACTACGGACCACATCTCCATGGCAGGCCCCTGGCTGAAATACCGCGGCCACCTGGACAATATCTCCAACAACATGCTCATTGGCGCAGTGAATGCGTACAACGACAAAACAGATACCGTTAAGAACCAGCTGACCGGCGAATACGGCGCCGTTCCCGCCACACAGCGCGCTTACAAAGCCGCGGGCATCGGTTCCGTAGTAGTGGGTGACGAGAACTACGGTGAAGGTTCCAGCCGCGAACACGCAGCCATGGAGCCCCGCCACCTCGGCGTACGCGCGATACTGGTGAAATCTTTCGCCCGTATCCACGAAACCAACCTGAAAAAACAGGGTATGCTGGCGCTCACTTTCAACGACAAGGACGATTACGAAAAGATCCAGGAAGATGACAGCATCGACATCCTGGGCCTCACTGAATTCGCCCCCGGCAAACCGCTCACCGTGGTGCTGAACCACAAGAACGGCACGCAGGACGCAATCACCGTGAACCACACCTACAATGAACAACAGATCGAATGGTTCAAAGCAGGCGGTGCGCTCAACGTGATCCGCGCACAGTTCGCAGCTGCAAAAATGAATTAAGCAGATTCATTCCGATATTGAAACAGGCTGTTCCGGGAGGGACGGCCTGTTTTCGTTTATACGGTACAGTTACTTCCGGTATTTACCCAATGTTGCTGCGATAATAGCGCGGGTTTTACCCGCAGGTTAACGAAGACAGCTATAAAAGCCATGTAACAAGTGTATAAAAGCGTACCTGCTATTACGCCCAACGGGTAAACGGGACTATCTTCCTTATCATAATCATATGTTAAAGTCGGTTGGGAAGGTAGCTATTATTCCCCTCTCTGGCCCATTATTTGCAAAATTTACCAGTATACGCTCACCCTTCATCCCATTGTGCCAGCCATGCAGATAGACGAGATCAAAAACTATTGGATGCTGCTTTCTGACCGCAGCACAGCGGATTACGACGCATCCGGACCGGCAATTGACAGGATCATCCGTCAATACGGCGCCAGCGGCCGTTATTACCATAACACCGAGCACCTCAGCGATCTCATTTGTTTCCAGCAGCAATACGCGCCCATGATCATGGACAACGACAGTATGATCTACGCCATTTATTTCCATGACCTTATATACAGGGTGACGCGGAAAGACAATGAATTAAAAAGCGCCGAAGAAGCCGCCGCCTACCTGGCCAGGATCGGTTACCCTGACGATAAAATACAGAAGGTCTACCGCTTCATTCTCGCCACCGCAGGCCACCAGAACCCGCTGGCAGACCCCGACCTGGACTTCCTGCTGGACTTCGACCTGCACATCCTCGGCGCGCTGCCCGACCGTTACGACGCCTATACGAAACAGATCAGGAAAGAATTCGACATCTACCCCGGCTTTATGTACCGCAGGGGACGTAAAAGAGTATTGCAGCATTTCCTGGCGCAGCCGGGTATTTACCGTACTCCTGTTTTCCGTGAAAAGTATGAACTGAAGGCGAGGGAGAACCTTGAAAGAGAACTTGAGTCACTTTGATCAGCGGCCGAAAATTCCCGGCAGGATCGTCTTTTTTAATGCAAAACGTTTAACGAGGCTCACACGGATATTCCCCGTTCCGAAGGTCTGGTTGGTATTGGCAACTGGCGTGGACCCGCGGGTGGCCATATCTGTATAGTGCAGCCCGAAATAATAATCGCCGTAGTTGTATCCTGCCGCAAAACGTACCGTATTATTCAGCTGCCAGCCGAAACCGTTATCCCTCGGGCGGCCATCGCTGAAGCGGAATACGGTACGGTTGGCGCCTACACTGGCAGTGAGGGACGCCGTTGCGAAAAAACGTTTTGCGATCACCAGCGTGTAGGCGTAACCGGCGTTAACGGCCGCGCTGAGCTGCGAAGTACGTGTGAACGGGAGGCCATCGTAAAATCCGTCCTGCAGCGCCTCTGCGGGCACCAGGGAGGAATCTCCGCGCATTTCCCACACAAACACCTCCCCGCCTGCAATAAAAGAGCCCGCGCTTTTTTTCTGGTATTCGTTCTGAAGGAAAGCAGCCCGGTAGGAAAACCGTTTGTCGTTGAAGATATATTGCACGGTAAGCCCCAGGTCGCGGTTAATGATGTCCGGCCGGAACGACACGGCTTTCTGCGCGATGCCGTTGCTGATGCGCCGGGCGGTTTCCGCACGGTAAAAACCTTCGTAATACTGACCGTAAAAGTCCACTACCAGCTTGCGCAGGTAAAGATGGGCCTGGAGGTCGAGGAAAGTAGTTTCACCGTATTTGTCATCATCGTCGTTCATGAAGGGGATATTCAAAGCGATGTTGACGCCCAGCCATTTGTAATTGAAGCCGAAGCCCACGTTGTTGTTGGCATTGGGGCGGTATTGCAACACTTCATCAATGTCATTGTCCCGCAGGTTCCAGTAGGTATACTTCCGGGAGCCCAGCAGCCTGACGGTAAGGTCATTCGTACGGTCTTCCACGTAATTGCTGTCGTTGTCCGTACGCAGCCATTCAAGAATGGGATGGTCCTGCGCCATTACGGCGCCCGGGCAAAGCCACAGGATCGTTATCCATGCAAATACGGGTAATTTCATAAACAGTCTGTAGGTCCGTTAAATATACGATCAGTCCGGCAATTCGATCACTTCAAGGTTTTTGATATCCCCGTTCAGCAGGTCGAAGCGTACGAGCGTTTTTACTTTATGCCAGCCCTGCTTTCCGCAGGCGCCGGGGTTAATATGTAACAATTGCAGTGCCGGATCGGGGATTACTTTGAGAATATGGGAATGCCCTGTAATAAAGAGTTTCGGCCGCTTCTGCTGAATGTACGGCTTAATTTCCGGGGTATACCTGGGAGGATATCCCCCAATATGTGTCATCCACACCTTCACGCCTTCACAAACAAACAGCGCATGTTCCGGGTAGCGGGCCCTCAGCTCATGCCCGTCGATATTGCCATACACTGCCCTGAAAGGCTTGAATGCCTCCAGCTGGTCCGCCAGTCCGATGCTGCCGATGTCGCCGGCATGCCATACCTGGTCTACATTCTCAAAATAATGGAACACTTTCGGATGGAGGTACCCGTGTGTGTCAGACATCAAACCGATCTTCATCCCGCTAATGTAGAAAACTATCCCGTAAAATAGTTCATCACTACCTCGAACACCAGCGAGGCTGCGAGCTTGGCCGTGCGCTGGTCCTGGTCCAGCGAGGGGTTCAGCTCTGCGATATCTGTACCGGCCAGCTTGCCGCTCCGCAGCACGGTCCTGAAGCAGTCCAGGAAAAGCGCGTCGGGCACGAGGCCGTTGTAGGCGGTGGCGCTTACGCCGGGCGCATAGGGCGCTGCAAATACGTCGAGGCAGGTGGTGAGGTAGATGCGGTCCGTCCGCCGGATGAACGCCTGGATGGCGCCGGTCAGCTGGTCGTGGTACTTCTGCTGGAACAGGGAGGCGGGCAGGTGATCCGCGCCAAAGTTTTCCGCAGCCTGGAACAGCTTCGGCGTGTTGCTGTTCTGCTGGATGCCCAGCGCCAGGTAATGAAAGGGAATGTTCGCCGCCTGCCGCTCCTGCGCGATCTGCCAGAAGCCGGTACCGGAGCTGGGTCCGTTCCCGTCGGGCTCCCTTATATCAAAATGCGCATCGAAGTTGATGATGCCGGTCTGCTGGCCGCGGAAGAAGTTGCGGATGCCTTTTTCGTGGCCGTATGCCACTTCGTGCCCGCCGCCGAAGACCACCGGCAGGTAACCGGCTTCCAGTATATGATTCACCGCTGAAGCCAGCGCTTCCTGCGACATTTCGAGCCGGCCGTCTTCGCAGGTAATGGTTCCCGCATCGGCCAATAA
>CBFHAF010000108.1:0-9613 GCA_965653435.1 uncultured Chitinophaga sp. | reverse complement strand
TAAACTCATCGTGCACTAATTGGTCAATCTTTAATTCATTTACATGAGACCTATCATTCTTATCATAGCCGCTGCGGTGCTTACCCTTACGGGGTGTTACAAGGAACGGGAAGATGTGCCCGTGAAAGCGGAAGGTGATACCACTTCGGCGGTATTGACCTACAAGATTAAAGCACGCCAGGCGCTCGACGATATTTACAGGAACTACGGCATTACCGGCAGCAATTATGTCCGGGAAAATTTTCCCGCCCAGCCCGGTGATCCGAAATATGCTTACCTGTGGCCGTACTCCGCCATGTTTACGGCGGCTACGCTGATGAAGCAGCTGGGCTTTGCCGATGAGGTGTACCAGGGTTATTACACAAGCACCCTCGCGGGCATGCAGGGATACCTTGACGCGGCCCGCCTGCCTGCCGGTTACCAGTCCATTCCCGTAAGCGAAGGCCAGGCAGACCGTTTCTACGACGATAACGCCATTACCGGTATAGACATGCTGGAAGCCTACCGGCTTACACGCGATGCGCAGCTGCTCAGCAATGCGAAGACCTGCTATACGTTCTGCGCCTCCGCTGAAAGCCCTGAAGCAGGCGGCGGCCTTCACTGGAACGAAGGCGTGCGCAACAATCCAGACGATCCGAATTATATCAAGGCCACGAACGTGACGGCTCTTTCCGCCACGCTGGCCCTGCAGCTGTACCAGCAGGAGCAGAACGGGGCTTACCTGGCCTCCGCCAAACGCTGGTATAACTGGGTAAAACAGTATATGCTGGACCCTTCGGACAAGATCTTCTGGAACTCCGTCTGGATCAAGGATGGCAGCATCAACTATGCTAAATGGACCTACAACTCCGGTGCCATGATCCAGAATGCCGCGCTGCTGTACAAGATCACCGGGGAAGCGGCTTACCTCGCGGATGCGAAAACATGGGCGCAGGCTTCCTACAATTTCTTTACACGCGAGGTAGGCAACATCGGGCGCTTCTTCGTACCGCACGACCCCTGGTTTACCGCCGTGCTGCTGCGCGGGTACCTGGAGCTGTACGAGCTGGACAAGAACGCCACCTATATCAACACCCTTGCTGCGAATGCAGACTATGCATGGCAGCACAGCAGGCTGCCGGGCACCTTCCAGTTCTATGAGGACTGGTCGGGCTCCGACCTGGGAAGGTATTATTCCCTGCTTACGCACATCGGCATGGTGGAGATCTATGCAAGGATATCGATCTGGAAAAAAGAACAATAAACCGGCGTATCCGTACGCGGTGGTCATAGCCGCGAACGGGCGCTCTCAACCGGGGAACGATGAAAAGGATATTATTCAGTATGGTGTTGGCCGCTATGGCGCTGCCGGCTGCGGCGCAGCAGGGCGTTTACCAGCGCAGGGCGGAAGATATGTTCCACCGCGTATGGACGCTGTACCGCGTGCCGCAGCACGGGCTTTTTTCAGAATATTACCCGCAGCAGCATAAGGACTCCCTCACCTATATGCAGGACGGCAATGTACAATCGAAGGAAGTAAGCTACCTCTGGCCCCTCAGCGGTGTGGTAACTGCATCCAATATGATGATGCGGCTGCCCGGCAAAAAGGCCGCCTATCAGCCTTACGTGGATTCTGCGATGGCCGCCATGTACCAATACCGCGATACCATGCGCATGCCGGCAGGCTACCAGGCCTACCCGGCAAAATTCGAAAAGGTAGACCGTTATTACGACGATAACGGCCTCGTGGCGATCGACTATATGGAAGCTTATGAAAATACCCGGAACCCGGTGTATCTTTCCAGGGCCCGGGAAGTATTTGCTTTCATCATGAGCGGGTGGACGGACGTGCTTGGTGGCGGCGTTACCTGGCTGGAAGGCCATGGCGATCAAAAACCGGCCTGCAGCAACGGCATGGCCACACTGGCTGCGCTCAAAATATACCAGGCCACCAAAGAGCCGTATTACCTGCAGCAAGGCATTAAGTTCTACGACTGGATGAACAGGCATTTGCGCGACTCCGCCGGATTGTACCGGAACGATATTAAAACCGCTACAGGTCTGGCAAATGCTACCTACTATACATACAACTCAGGATCTATGCTGGAAGCGGCCATGATGCTCTACGATTTCACCCGGGAGCAAAAATATTACCTGGATGCGAAGCAGACCGCCTCTTCGGCCTGCCGCTATTTCGGGCAGCCGCAGGAAGGCATGCGCAGTGAATTTTGCGACCTGCCCTGGTTTGCCACGGTGCTGTTCCGCGGGTATGCCGCGCTTTACGCCGTAGATAAAGATCCTGTGTACTTAAAAGCGATCATTGCGCGTGTGGACCATGCCTGGAACAACCGGGACCGTTACGGCCTGCTCAACCATAACTGGGGCGACAAGCGGGATGAGGCCGGCAAGCCCAAATGGCTGCTGGACGAAGCCTGCATCGCAGAGCTGTATGCCCGCATGGCCCTGCTGAATTTATAATGAATACAACATCAAACATCTTATGACGCAAGCTACCAGCAATCCATCAGTTCCTCCGGCCAAAACAAGCGTGTTGCGGCTGGCTCCCATATTGTTCGGCTTCTTCATCATGGGCTTTGTAGACGTGGTAGGCATTGCCACCAACTACGTGAAAAAAGATTTCGGCCTGTCCGATACCCTGTCTAACCTGCTGCCCATGGCGGTCTTCCTGTGGTTCCTGATCTTTTCGGTGCCCACCGGCATGCTTATGAACAGGATCGGCAGGAAACGCACCGTGCAGCTGAGCATGCTTTTCACCGGCATCGGCCTGCTGGTGCCGATGATATCTTATACCTTGCCCGTTGTGCTCTCGGCCTTTGCGTTGCTGGGCATCGGCAATACGCTGCTGCAGGTGGCCCTCAACCCGCTTCTCACTAATGTAGTGAGTAAGGACAGGCTGACCAGCAGCCTCACCACCGGGCAGTTCATCAAAGCGGTATCTTCTTTCCTGGGGCCTATTATTGCAGCTTATGCCGGCACGCAGTTCGGCAACTGGCAGCTGCTGTTTCCCATGTTCGCAGGCATCACGCTGCTGTCTTTCCTGTGGCTCAGCGCCACGCCGCTGCAGGAAGGCGGGCGCAAGGAAAACACCTCTACGATTGCAGAATGTTTCGCCCTGCTGGGCGACAGCAGGATATTCCTGTATTTCCTCGGCATACTGACGCTGGTAGGCATTGATGTGGGGCTGAATGTATCTGCCCCTAAAATACTCATGGAACGCACCGGTATGGCGCTTGAACAGGCGGGTTACGTAGCCAGCGTATATTTTGTTTTCAAAACCGCCGGCACGTTCCTGGGCGCTTTCCTGCTGGCCAAATGGCCGGCCCAAAGGTTTTACCTCGCATCAGCTGTCGCCGCGGTGGCTGCCATGATAATGCTCCTGTTCGCTCAAAACGCGGGTTTGATCTATGCCGGCATTGCACTGGCCGGGTTTGCCTGCGCGAATATCTTTTCCATCCTGTTCTCCTTTGCATTGCAGCGTATGCCGGAAAGGTCAAACGAAGTGTCGGGCCTTTTGATCATGGGCGTTTCCGGAGGCGCTATTTTTCCTTTGCTGATGGGCGTCGCTTCAGACGCGGCTGGTGCGCAATGGGGCGCTGTAGCGGTGCTGCTGGTTTGCTGTGTGTATCACTGGGTGCTTGCAGTGAAGGAGATGCGTTAGGGGAGTGCCGGTGATCAGCGGCGGCTGCCGTTATATTTTCGTTTACGGATTTAAGCACCTGATGCTGTCCGCCTCTATAAACTTCAGATCATGTTCTTCAAACACACCGCGGTTCTGAGAGTTTTCAATATCTCTTTTTTTGATCCTCTTAGGAAACGGCGGCACGGCTTTCCAGTTCGTGATCAGTTCCTTATTAACGATCGTACCGATGAAATGCAGGTTGTACGTCCTAAACAAAGCCCCTTCTCCCAGCGCTACGGTTACCGGTACGAAAGCGGATATTTTATTCCCTTCTATGATGTATATGCCGAGATCAGCCGGGTCCAGCTGTTTGTAAAACTTGCAGGTGAACAATGCACTGTCTCCGACTAAACGCGCTCCGTGAGAAACAGATATCCTGTTCTTTGCCGTGAAAAATACGGGGTTTACCGCTGAGTATTCGCTTCGCGGGTATTCGGCTTTGCTGATATTCGAATAAAAGCCGTCAAACCGCAGTTTGCCGGTATCGGCCGGCGCCGGTGCTGCGTAATAAGCTGGCGCCTCTACTTGCCGGCCCGTCCAGCATGAAACGAGGATGGATGTAATGAATAAAAAGGTGAAGGATCTGGCGAATGACATAGGTAAGCGGTTTATTGTTTACATACAATAACGAATTTGTGAAGTTTTCCCGGTTAATGCCGGGGCCTGCATGCACAATCTCTAAATAACGATGAATTTATTGTATTTGCAAAGCGCGTTCAGCGCAGCAATGATCAACTTGCCGTGCTACAGGCCCCCTGAGAGATAAAGCCCGTCCACAGCCATCACCAGCAGCATGGTCACATCATTCCCCAGCGATGCGCGGAGGATGCGCAGGGGCTTGCGCATATGCTGCTCTACGGTATTCACGGAAATGTTGAGCTTTTCCGCAACTTCCTTGTTGGAAAGCTGCGCCTCGCGGCTCAGCAGGAATACGGCCCTGCACTGGGGCGGGAGTTCCGCTATACGCGCTTTGATGTAGTTGTGCAGCTCTTTCATTTCCAGCTGCAGGTTTACTTCAGGCGCCTGGAAATGCGGGGCCTTCCACAGTGCCTGGTCTTTACGGAGCTGCAGCAGCTGTTGGCGGTGATAATTAAAAATGCGGTTTTTAAGGGCAATAAAAAGATAGTTTTCCGGAACAGTATCTTCACGGAGGGTGGGCATCTGCCGGTAGAAAGAAAGGAACACGTCCTGCGCCAGCTCTTCCGCTGCGGCGGTATTGCCGGTTTTTTTATACGCAATATTCACCAGGCGGATGAAGTGGCGTTCATATATTATATTGAACGCTTTTTCATCTCCCTGTTGCCATAACGCGAATAATTCAGGGTCATTATAGTTGGCGTACCGTGCTATGATGATAAAGTTTATCCAAAAATAACAATATTTCGTACTTTTTCAGAGCTTTGCTGAATCGATTCAGCAAAAAAACAATGATTGTTGTATTATCAACATTATCAACTGGTTATAAGACAAATCCCAGGAAAGTAAAAAAAATCTCCCCGACGGACTAACGGTAGCTGCCGGAATCCGTGTTTTTATCTGCATACTTATGGAAGCACACGCTTTATACGAACTCTTGGAAAAGTACCGGCAGGGTAACTGCAGCCCTGAAGAGCTGGAGCGGCTGGAACGCTGGTTTGCATCGCTGGGCAGCGGCCGGCCGGACAGCCTGCTGGAAGAAGGCAGTGAAACGGCGCGGATGCTTACCGAACGTAAATTACAGGAGCTTCGTGCTGCTATTGGACAGCAGCGGCGTGTGGTGCCTTTCCGTAAAAGGGTGCTGCGCTGGGCCGCGGTAGTGAGCGGGCTGGTATTGCTGGCGGGAGGCGCCGCGTATTATTTCAGGCCTGCTTCCAGGCAAAGCCAGCTGGCAAAGGAATACCGCATACCGGCGGAACATAACCGCCACATCACCCTTCCTGACGGCAGCCTGGTAATATTGCATGCGGGCAGCCGCCTCGAATACCCGCCGGTTTTCAGCGGCCGCATCCGCGATGTCACGCTGGTCGGCGAAGCTTATTTCGACATCAGGCCCGATACCGCAAAACCCTTTGTGATACATAGCGGCAGCCTGCGGACCACGGTGTTGGGCACAGCTTTTAACATCAGGGCTTACGAAGGTTCGTCTGAAGTTACAGTGTCGGTTACACGCGGGAAGGTGAAAGTGGAAACAGAGCAGGAGGGAAGATTGCTGGCCGTATTAACGCCTGACCAGCAGGTGGTGTATAACAACGTGGAGGCCATGGCCGTCAGGCAGCCTGTTATGGCGGATTCTACGATACAGTGGATGCGGAAGGACATGATGTTCGAAAACCTGTCTTTCGCAGACGTTACACAGGCCATCTCCAACCGCTACCACGTCAATATCCGGTTTGAGAACGAAGATCTTGCGGCCTGCCCCATCAGGGCCTCGTTCAACGGAACAGAGCCGCTGGAAACAGTTTTGTCGGTAGTTTGCGGCATACGCAATGCGTCATATACCATAGAAGATGAAAACAATATTCTGATAACCGGGAAAGGATGCCGGTAACTAAATAATTTTCGCTAAAAAAAGAGGAACAGAGAACAGCAACACATTATTCGTTCACAAAAAAACCGCGTTTCAAACATGGAATGGGCCCTTGTATCGCCCGTTTAGGCCCCGCATTTGCCTGAACTATCAAACCGTATCATTATCCGGAACACGGCGATTGTAATTGCCACAGGGCTCCGTATACCCGTAAGTCAACCAGGATTATTCTGTAACAAACTAAACTGAAACTTGTTATGAAAACACACGTAGCTGTGCAAAAACAGCTGAGAGGCTTCTTATTGCCTGTACTGATCTCAACTTTCCTTGTGCTGCCTATGCTCCTTTCCGCGTCGGGCAGCGCGCAGGACATGACCACCAAAAAGATCACGTTATCTCTTACCAAGGAATCCCTTCGCAATGCGCTGGTAAAAGTAGAGTCGCTGTCCGGTTTCCGCATCGCCTACCCGCCGGACCAGGTGTCCCGTTACCGCAGCATTAACCTGCCCAAAGGCACACGCACGGTGAAAGAGACCATTAACCTGCTGCTGCTGAACACACCTTTGCAATTCCGGCAGCAGGACGATATTATCATCGTTTTCCTGCAGGAAGAAGGGAAAGCGGAGGCAGACACCACCGTGACGCCTGCCGTTGCACCCCGGCAGGAAGCAAGGGCGCGCACCATCATCGGCTCCGTGACCGAAGCGCGCACCAATATTTCACTGCCCGGCGTTACCGTGATGGTCAAGGGTACCAACCGCGGCACGCAAAGCCAGGGAGACGGTACCTACAGCCTCCAGGTGCCTTCAGGGTCGGCCACACTGGTGTTCAGCTATATCGGCTACAAGCCGAAAGAAGTGGAGCTCACTTCTTCCAACCAGCTGCACGTGGCGCTGGATCCTTCCAACACGGGGCTGGACGAGGTGGTGGTCGTAGCATACGGCGAGCAGAAGAAACAGACCGTAACAGGTTCCATCGCCTCGCTTACCACTAAGGAGCTGCAGCAAAGCCCGGTGTCCAACCTCACCAATGCGCTGGCTGGCAGGCTGCCCGGCCTTATTACCACGCAGCGCAGCGGCGAGCCCGGTGTAGACGCCAGCACGCTGTACATCCGCGGCCTTGCCACGCTCAACAGCGCCACGCCTATTTTTATGGTAGACGGGGTGGAGCGCAGCATCGATTATGTAGACCCAAACGATATTGAGAGCCTCACCATTCTGAAAGACGCCGCCGCCACCGCTGTACTTGGTATGCGGGGTGCGAACGGCGCGGTGCTGATCACTACCCGCCGCGGCAAATCAGGCGCTCCCAGCGTGAACTTCCGCGCGTCCGCCGGTATGCAGGAAGCCAACAAGCTGCCGGAATACCTGGGCTCGTACGATTATGCCCGGCTGCTCAACGAGGCGCTGGTGAACGACGGCGCGCAGCCCGCCTTTTCGGACGAGCAGCTGGAAGCCTTTCGCAACGGCACGGCGCCGAATACGGATTACTACAAATTCATTATGAAAACCTCGCACGTAGGGCAGGCGAACCTGAACGTAAGCGGCGGCGGCAACGTGGCACGCTACTTCATTTCCGCCGGCTACAATATTGCAGAGGGCAACTACCGCCATACCAAGTCCAATAAAGAAGGATACAACGGCAACAACATCATGAAAAGGTACAACCTGCGCGCGAACGTGGATGTGGATATTACCCCCAACCTCTCCGCCCGCCTGGATCTGGCCGGTATCCTGACAGACAGGACGGACGGCAACAACTCCGCCGGCACCATCATGAACCTCGCCAACCGCATGGCGCCTATTTATCCCATTTTTAACGAAGACGGCAGCATGTGGGGCAACGGTACTTTCCAGAGCAATATTTACGGGGAGCTGTCGCAGAAAGGTTACCGCCGCTGGTATAACAATACCACTCAGGGAACATTTGCCCTCACCCGCAAGCTGGATTTCCTGACAAAGAACCTCAGCGCCAAACTTTCATTCTCTTATGATAACACCAATACTCCCAATGCCAGCTATGGCAGGAACTACGCCGTGTTTGAGCCCCTCCGCAACGCGCAGGGTGAAATTACCGGCTACAAACAATTCGGCAACGATACCCGCATAGACCCCAATGGCGGCTTCAGCGGCGGCGGCGCAGTACGGCAGACCTACGTTGAGGCAACCGCCAACTGGAACCGTTCTTTCAAGAAACATAACGCCACCGCCATGCTGCTGTGGAACAGGCGCCTGCTGGAAAACGGCTCCAGCATTCCCAATGCCTACCAGTCCCTGCTGTTCCGCGGCACATACAACTACAACCAGAAGTACCTGCTGGAACTGAGCGCCTCCTACCAGGGCTCCGAAAACTTCCCGAAGGAAAGCCGCTTCGGTTTATTCCCTTCCATTTCCGGCGGATGGGTATTGTCTGAAGAACATTTCATCAAAGACAATGCGCCTTACATCCGCTTCCTCAAGCTGCGCGCTTCATATGGCGAAGTTGGCAACGACCGCAGCGGCGGCGACCGCTTCCTTTGGTTCACTTCCTGGGGCGGGGCAGACCCGTATTATTTCGGCAGTAATGCCAACCAGGCCAATGGCTGGGGCCAGGGCGCCATCGGCAATCCCGGCGTTACCTGGGAGCGCGGCAAACAGATAGACCTGGGGCTTGATCTGCAGATGTGGAACGGCAAGCTGGACCTTACGCTGGACCTGTTCTCGCAGAAAAGAAGGAAAATACTCATTTCCCGCAGCACCCTTTCCGACGTATTCGGCCAGAGCATCAAGGCGCAGAATATCGGTGCGGTAGACAACAAAGGCATAGAGTTTGAAATTTCACACCGCAACACCATCGGCAAATTCCGCTACCAGATCAAGCCTAACTTCACCTATGCAAAGAACGTGATCGTGTATAGCGACGAAGTGGCCCGCCTTTATCCCTGGATGCGGCGCACCGGCCATCCCATCGGCACCAAGTTCGGCCTTGTTGCCGAAGGCTTTTTCAGGGATGCGGAAGATGTGGCCAACAGCCCCTTCCAGAATTTTTCCGCTTACGGTCCCGGCGACATCAAGTATAAAAAGCTCACCGGCAAGGAATATGATTATATCCAGGCCAGCTTCGACGAAACCCGCATAGGCTACGCCCGCACCCCGGAAATCATGTACGGCACCACGCTGGCTGCCGGCTACGGCAACTGGGATGTCAGCATCCTGTTCCAGGGCGCCGCGCATGCGGATGTATTGCTGAACAACGAAGCAGTGTACGAGTTTTTCCAGAGCGGTAAAGTAAAACCTTTCCACCTGGGCCGCTGGACGCCCGAAACAGCTTCCTCAGCCACTTACCCGCGCCTGCACAGCAACACCCACGGCAACAACCACCGTGCTTCCTCTTTCTGGATACGCAGTGCAGACTACCTGAGGCTCAAGAACGCGGAAATAGGCTACACC
>CBFHAF010000107.1:0-9636 GCA_965653435.1 uncultured Chitinophaga sp. | reverse complement strand
GTATGGGAGAGGCTTTCGGAATACAGCGGCAGCTTGATGACCTTTTCTCTTACCTGGAACGCGTAATGATCCGCCTTATATTTTTCCAGCAGCGCGGGCCAGCCGGAGATCAGCGCTTTGTTTTCCGGCGTGAGCTGCGTTTGCAGGTGCCGGCTGATATTTTTCAACTCGTCCGTATGCTGTAAGCCGGGCACCTGCAGCACGCCTTCCACCTGGTACCACTGCGTGGCGATGGCGCATTGCCCGTTCACCCAGGCGCGGAATTCCTCAATGCCGGCGGCTATTTCAGACAGGTAGCGCACGCGGGCGGGCGGAATGATGAGCGATTTGGTGGAAGTGGCGGTAACGGGCTTATCGGGTTTATCGTCGCCGAAATGCACGTCCGTTTTTTCGGCGATGCGGTGCATGAGGCGGCCGAACAGCTGGTTCACACCTGGATCGTTGAACTGCGAAGCAATGGTGCCCACCACTGGCAGGTCTTCATCTTTCGCTTCCCACAGGCCGTTGTTGCGTTTGTATTGTTTGCGAACGTCGTGGAGGGCATCGAGCGCGCCGGCTTTGTCGAATTTATTGATGGCGATCAGGTCCGCATAATCAAGCATATTGATCTTTTCCAGCTGCGAGGCGGCGCCGTATTCCGGCGTCATCACGTAGAGGGACACATCGCAGTAATCCACAATGGCGGTATCGCTCTGGCCGATGCCGGAGGTTTCGAGGATGATGAAATCGAACTTCGCCGCTTTGCAGATGTCGATGGCTTCCTGGATGTGCAGGCTGATGGCTTTATCGCTTTCGCGGGTGGCCAGCGAGCGCATGTAGGCCCGCGGGTGGTGGATGCTGTTCATGCGGATGCGGTCTCCCAGCAGGGCGCCTCCTGTTTTTTTCTTGGAGGGGTCCACAGAAATGACGGCCACGGTTCGGTTGTCGTATTCATGGAGGAAACGGCGCACCAGCTCGTCCGTCACGCTGCTTTTACCGGCGCCGCCGGTGCCGGTGATGCCGAGCACGGGGCTCTTGCGGGAGGCCAGTATCTTCAGGTCTTCCTGCTGCCCGTTCATCGCAAAGTTCTCCGCGTATGTAATGGCCCGGGCTATTTCGGGTGTATCGTCCTTGGTGAGTTTTTCAGGGCTCAGCTTCCATTCGCCCTGTTTCACGGTCTCAAAATCGCATTGCCTGATCACGTCTTCTATCATGCCGCCGAGACCGAACTTCCGCCCGTCGTCCGGCGAATAGATGCGCGTAATGCCATAGGCATGCAGTTCTTCTATTTCAGACGGGAGAATAGTACCGCCGCCGCCGCCGAAGATCCGGATGTGGCCGCAGCCCCTTTCCTTCAGCAGGTCGTACATGTACTTGAAAAATTCGATGTGGCCGCCCTGGTAGGAAGTGACGGCAATACCCTGCGCATCTTCCTGCACGGCACAGTCCACGATCTCGGCCGCGGAGCGGTTATGCCCGAGATGGATCACTTCGGCGCCGGTGCTCTGCATAATGCGGCGCATAATGTTAATGGCCGCGTCGTGCCCGTCGAAAAGGGCGGCCGCTGTTACTATACGGACTTTGTGTTGTGGTGTATAAGACATTGGTTTCAGCTGCTTAATGCCATATGCGTGCATATGGCGGACAAGCATGCAAGATACGAAAATAGCGCTGCTGGCGGCTGCCGGGAAGATATTTGAATCGGTGCAAGCAATAAAGTGATTTGTTGGAAATTGTTTAAAGCAAGCTGTTCTTTATTGATAATTGAAAAGAAAAAATGGGAACGGCCCTGCAGGATCGTTCCCATTACGTAAAGACAGATTGTAGTCCTAGTTCATGACGTGGAATTTGATAAAATGCGATGTATAAAATTATGTGAAGCCATTTTTGGCGGAAATGGCAAATATGTATGCGTATACTGGGTTTTCTGTTCCTTAAAAATTGTTGAATGTTGCGATTAGATGTTTGGTCTCTGGCTACTATAAATATACCCTGGAAATGCTAGTGTGTATATCTTACACAATCTTAATTAATATTTTGTTAAAAAACAATTTTTTCCCGCTACTTCCTGAAAATATACTTAAATAAGGAATCCTCTCCTGTATTGAACAGACATCCCTCAAACTGCCTGTAGTAAAGCATTTACGGGGCAGCCGGCGGATAATCGCCAGGGTTAAAATCCTATCAAAAACCCAGGCTTTTTTTATGCTGGAGGTTGTATTTATCCTGGTTGAACTTATATAGCCGGGCAGGACGGTGCCGCACATCCTGCTCTTCTTCATTAAGGTCGATGAGGTAGTCCATCGCGAAGAATTTCTTCCGGAAGTTCCGCCGGTCCAGCTTCACGTCGAGGATAGCCTCGTAAAGGTTCTGCAGGTCGCGGAGGGAGAATTTCTTGGGCAGGAGGTTGAAGCCTACCGGCTGGTCGAGCACCTTATGCTGCAGCCGCTGGTAACAGGTGGCCAGGATATCTTTATGGTCAAAGGCCATATGCCGGATGTCTTTCACGGCGTGCCAGTGCAGCTCGTTATGATGGGTCTTCAGCTCGGCGTGCTGGATGTTGACGAGGGAATAATAGGCGATGGTAACCACCCTGCCCGCAGGATGGCGGTTGAGCCCGCCGAAAGCCTGTACCTGTTCCATGAATACGTCCTCCAGGCCGGTGCGTTCCCGCAACACACGGTAGGCGGCGGTCTCCAGGTCTTCGTCTGGATGAACGATGTCGCCCAGCAACGACCATTTCCCTTTGTATTCTTTCAGATCGGATTCGATCAGCAATACCTTCAGTTCATTTTCATCGAACCCGAAAATGACACAGTCTACGGAAATAGCCGCTTTAAAATAATCTTTGATCTCGGTGAGATGGGTGTTGATGTTTTTGGTGTACATACTTGCATATCGTGGAATGTCAGGAAAAAAGGCTGCTGCTGTCCGCGCTAAAGTCCTTCCCTGTGGAGCGCCTGTCCGTAAATATAAGTTGCTAATACTTTAGTTGCCAAAATTTTCTCTGCCGGCACTTTCATAATATCCTGGCTCAGCACCACGAAATCGGCTACCTTTCCGGGTTCCAGGCTGCCCTTCCGGTTTTCTTCGAACGAGGCCCGGGCGGCCCATATGGTCATCCCCTTCAGCGCATCTTCCCGGCTAAGGGCATTTTCAGGCTGAAATCCGCCCGCGGGAAAGCCGGCCTGGTCCATCCTGGCTACGGCGGCATAGAACGTCCGCAAAGGATCTATGTGCTCCACCGGGAAATCCGTACCCAGGGGCATCCACCCGTTTTCCCGCAGCAGCCGGTTAAACGCGTAGGCGTACCGCACACGCTGAGGGCCCAGGCGGTCTTTGGCCCAGTACATGTCAGACGTGGCGTGTGTCGGCTGCACGGAAGGCACGATATTGTTCTCCCCGAACCAGTGAAAATCGATGGAATCCACTACCTGCGCATGTTCTATCCGCCAGCGTTTGCCGTTCTTCCCTTTCAGCACCTGCGCATAGATCTTCAGGATAGCGCTGTTGGCGGAATCACCGATGGCATGCGTGCACATCTGGATGTCCGTTTGCGCCAGCCGGGCCGCCTTCTGGGTGAAGTACGCCGTGTCTTTCAGCAAAAAACCTTTCCAGCCGGGCCGGTCTGTATAATCCTGCTTCAGGCAGGCGCCGCGGGAGCCCAGTGCCCCGTCGCCATAAAACTTCACGCTGCGCACCAGCAGGCGCTCCTTTTCATAAATGCCGTTCTGCAGCAGCCAGCTGATATTCTCCTCGTTATCGCTGAGCATCACATTGAGACGCAGGTGCAGCTTCCGCCGTGCGAAAAGGGTATCGAACAGGCGCACTTCGGTAAGGTTGAGGCCACAATCGGTAATGCTGGTAATGCCCGCTGCGATACAATTTCGTTCAGCCGCTTCCAGTGAGGCGATGATCTCTTCCAGCGGCGCATCGGGTATTTTGGAAGACACGAGCTCGTCCGCATTATCGATCAGTATGCCGGTAAGCCGGCCGTTCTTCGTTTCCACCGTTCCCCCCGTAAGGGTCTGCCCGGCCTTCACGCCGGCCGCGTCCAGCGCGGCCTGGTTCGCAATGGAAGCATGGCCGTCCACCCGTTCCAGCAATACGGGCGTGTTGGGAAACAGGCTGTCCAGCTTCGATTTATCGGGAAAGGCCTTTACTTCCCAGTCATTCTGATCCCAGCCACGGCCCAGTATCCACGCAGAAGGGTGTTTGGCTGCAAAGTCCTGCACGCGGGCCACTGCTTCATCCCAGCTTTTTGCGCCCACAAGGTCTACCCGGCGGAGCGAATTCGCATAACCGAAGAAGTGGGCATGCGCATCGTTGAAGCCGGGAAAAACAGCCGCGCCTTTTGCGTCTATCACTGAATCCGCTTCGAACTTCCCCTGCACCAGCTCATTGCTGCCGATGGCGATCACCTTACCGTCTTTCACCGCCATTGCTGCGGCTACGGTGTTGATGGAATCGGCGGTGTAGATCACGGCATGATGCACCAGGAGGTCCGCTTTTTCTTTCCCGCCGCCGGCACAGGCGGATAACAGGGCAACGGGCATAACAACGAGGGCAACATAAAGGCAATGTTTCATAGCAGGAAATTTGTACTTGCGTGACAACTAAAGATTAAATTTACGGCAGATTCATACACGATGTATAATAAAGACAATGAAAGATCACTGGCCTCGGTGGCCAAAACATTGCTGTCCGGCAAAACGCCGGGCACTCCGGAAGAAACGGCTGCATCGCTGCGGCAGGTGATACGCCACAGCGACTGGCGGTATTACATCCAGGATGATCCCGTGCTCAGCGACCAGGAGTACGACCAGCTTTTTTCGCAGCTCAAGAAGCTCGAAGAATCGCACCCGGAACTTGTTACGGCCGATTCGCCCACCCAGCGCGTAGCCCAGGGGCTTACGAAAGTATTCCCTACCGTGCAGCACCTGGTGCCTATGCTCAGCCTGGAGAACTCTTATAATTCGGACGACCTGGTGGACTGGGACCGCAAAGCCCGCGAGCAGACCGGCCTTGCAGAGATAGAATATTGCATAGAACCAAAGTTCGACGGCGCCAGCATTTCCCTCATTTATGAAAACGACCTGCTGGCCCGCGGCGCAACCCGCGGCGATGGCGTACAGGGAGATGAGATCACGACCAACATCCGGCAGATACGCTCCATTCCTTTGTCCGCCAAGTTTTCCGATTACGGCATCCAGCAGATAGAACTGCGCGGCGAAGTGCTGATCAACAAAACCACTTTTGCCAAACTGAATGAGCAGCGTGCCGCTGAAAACCTTCCCCCGCTTGCCAATCCGCGCAATGCGGCTTCAGGCTCGCTCCGTATCGTGGACCCAAAGGAAGTGGCCAAACGCGGGCTGGAAGCGTTCCTCTACAACATGAGCTATCACACCATGAACGACGGCGCCACCGAGCCGCCCGCCATACAAACGCATAGCAATACCCTTGAAATGCTCTGGCAGCTGGGCTTCCGCAGCCCGGCCCGGGAAATGAAAGTGGTGAAAGGCATACAGGCCGTGATAGACCATTGCCTCGATTACGAAACCAAACGCGACGACCTGCCTTATGAAATAGACGGCATGGTGATAAAAGTGAACGATTACGAATTGCAGGACAGGATGGGCATGACCACGCATCACCCGCGCTGGGCTATCGCCTTCAAGTTCAAAGCCCGCCAGGCTACCAGCATCCTGCGTGATGTGGAGTTCCAGGTAGGGCGCACCGGTTCCATTACGCCCGTGGCCAAGATAGACCCTGTGCCCATCGGCGGCGTGATGGTGGGGTCCGTGAGCCTTTTCAACGAAGACGTGATCAGGGAAAAAGACCTGAAGCTGGGCGACCGCGTGCTGGTGGAACGTGCCGGCGACGTGATCCCATACATCGTGAAATCCATTGCAGACCTGCGTACCGGCGAAGAAAGGGATATCGTGTTCCCGAAGAACTGCCCTGTATGCAAAGACCCGCTGTTCAAGCCCGAAGGTGAAAGCGTATGGCGTTGCGTGAACATCAACTGCGAAGCGCAGGTAGTGGAAAGAATGATCCACTTCGTGAGCAAAGACGCGATGGACATCCGCAGCCTCGGCGAAAGCAACGTGCGCAAATTCTGGTCGCTTGGCCTGTTGAAAGACGTTCCCGGCATTTACACACTGGATTTCGAAGCCGTCGGCAAGCTGGAAGGTTTCGGGCCGAAGTCCATCTCCAATTTGCAATCTGCTATAGAAGCCTCCCGCAGCCAGCCTTTGCACCGCCTGATCTTTGGGCTGGGTATCCGCTACGTGGGCGAGACCACGGCGAAAACGCTGGCCAATTCCACCGGGCATTTGCTCAACCTCGCTGATTATACGGAAGAACAACTGCTGGCGCTGGAAGACATCGGGCCGAAAGTGGCGGGCTCCGTGCGCCAGTTCTTCCTGAACCAGGACAATATCCATATGCTGCAACGGCTGGAGGAACTGGGGTTGAACCTCAAAGGCAATACGGGCTCGCGCTCCGCCGAAGGCACGCTCAGCGGGCAAACATTCCTGTTCACCGGCACGCTTCACAAACTTAAGCGCAGCGATGCAGAAGCGCTCGTGGAGCAGCATGGCGGCAAAATACTCAGCGGTGTAAGCAGCAAGCTCAACTACCTGATCGTGGGCGACGATGCGGGCAGCAAGCTAGAAAAAGCGAAAAAGATCAATACCGTCAAGATATTGAGCGAAGATGAATTCATAAACATGGTGCAATAATGAACGATGAGTTTTTCATGCAGCAGGCGCTGAAAGAAGCCCGCAAAGCACAGGAGAAAGGAGAAGTGCCCATCGGGGCGGTAGTGGTGATGAACGGGCAGGTGATAGGCCGCGGCTTCAACCAGGTGGAAATGCTCAACGATTGCACCGCGCATGCTGAAATGATCGCGCTCACCGCCGCTTTCAATTATCTCGGCTCCAAATACCTCATGGATGCCACCTTGTATGTAACCCTGGAGCCCTGCGTGATGTGCGCCGGGGCTTTATACTGGAGCAAGATCGGGCGCATCGTATATGCGGCGGCGGATGAAAAGAACGGTTACCGGAGGGTCACCGGCGCTGCTTCTCCTTTTCACCCTAAAACAAAGCTGGAAAGCGGCCTCTGCGAAGCAGAGAGCCTGCAGCTCGTGAAAACTTTTTTCCAGGCCAGGAGAAAATAAAAAACCGGCTGTGCTTCGCAGTACAGCCGGTTTCATTTATTGTTGCCCGGTTCGTCAGGGCTGTTGTTTTTTCACATCCATCAGCTGGTTCAGGCTCATGAGCTGTTTCATTGTTTTCTCCATTCCTTCTGAAGAGCCGTCCAGGAAAAGCACGTTGCCTTTCGAGTTTTCCGAGAAATGTTTGATGCCTTCCACCCACATGCTGAACAGGATCACTGAAGTATCCAGGTTGGCCTGCTGCATTTCTTTGGCGGCCATCGTCATACCCTTGGCCACTTCTTCACGGAAGAGCGCAACGCCCTGGCCGCGCAGCTGGGCTGCCTGCCTTTCCGCTTCGGCGGCGATCTTGATGGCGTTACCATCCGCTTCGGCTGCCTTGGTTTTGGTGATCAGCAAGGCCTGGCCTTCGTTCTCAGCCGCCGCCTTCAGGTTGTTGGAAGCCACCACCTGCGCCATGGAGCGCATAATCGCATCGTCGAACGTGATATCGTTCATCTGGAGGTCCTGCAGGTGAAAGCCCCATTGCTCCAGCCCGTTGTCTATCTGTTCTTTTACGTGCTCTGTAATATCCTTGCGGAGGCCCAGCACTTCAGACTGCCTTTTGGTGGCCACAAAGCCCCTGATGGAGCCTTCGATGGTGCGGATGAGGGCCTGCATGAAGCTGCGTTCGTCCATGAACTTGAAGGCCACGTTCTTGATGGTCTCTTCCTGCTGGTTGAGCACGGAATAGAGAAGCATGGCCTTGAAGTACACATTCGCCTGGTCTACCGTAATAGCCTGGAATTCCAGCTCCACTGAGCGGTTCTGGATGGAGATGCGTTTGAACACCTTTTCAATGAGGGGGATCTTGAAATTGAGCCCGGGGAACAAAATGCGGTTGTATTTACCGAAGATCGTTGTAACGCCGATAGTGCCCTGCTGCACGGTCACAAACGAGGAAAGGACTACGAGAACGAGCAGGCCTAAAATAACATACAAAAAAATGTTATCCATAGTGTAAAGGATTTGAATCATAAATGTAATCAAAATCCTTCACTACAGATATTAATTTGCAGGATCAACGGGTTTCCAAACTGGTGGACGTAAAGACCGGATTGTATGGCTTTGGTGGTTAACAAACAATGGATGAACCGTGCGGGTTAGAACACGATACAATGAATGAAAGACTATACAAAGTGTTTATATCTTCTGGCAAGTGCGGAAGTAAATGAATACATCGTCCAGCTCAATCTGTTTCAATTGATAGGCCAATTGGGTTTTCAGGTCCCCCGTCTCTTCTTTGATTTTTTTGTACTGGTCCTTTAATGTCTGATACCTGGCAATTATTTCTTCAGGTGTGGCGGATGGCTCCAACGCCAGGATATCATACGCCTTGTCTTCGGTTATCATAGTGATAAGTATTACCTCTAAAAAACTATCCAAATGAACTCCGTTCTTAATTCAGGCTACTATATTAGTGGAGTTTGGAACGCCGGAAAATACCCAAGCTTGGGTATTTTTCCCCCGGAATTGCAGATCACACAAGCGTTGTAGCGCTTTTACAAATTAAAAATCGGGCTTATGTATCCTGATAATCAATATGCGAAAAAATCCTAATAACTGCTGATTATTGTAAACCAATCTGTTTGGCAAGGGCTACCAGTTCGGGGGTGTTTCTTACTTTGAGCTTAAGCCTGATGTTCTTCCTGTGGGTTTCAATGGTATACCTGCTGAGGTTCAGTTTCTCCGCGATCTCTTTATTGTTATGGCCTCTTGCGGCGAGTGTGAATATGTCCTTTTCGCGCGCGGTAAGCTTGTTGAGCACGTCTTCGTTCCGCCTGCGCAGCACTACCCGCAAGGCTTCGCTGATCTGGTTACCTGTGTCTATGGCATTGGAAAAGTCCAGGAATACGCATATCACGTCCACCACGTTGCCCTGCTGGTCAAATGAGAAAGGTACGCCCAGGCCCACTACCCAGAACCATTCGGGGCTGCCTTTCCTGCGCACGCGCATAACGCCGCCGAACATACCTTTTTTATCGCGGAAAGATTGTTGTGAGACGGTAAGGATGTTCAGGTCTTCGGGGTGGGTTACCTGCCTGAAAAATTCAACACCGAGGGTTAAGATCTCTTCCCGGGAATAACCGAGCGTTTCTGTCAAAAGCCTGTTGCACCAGTTGATCGCTTTTTTAGAGTTGTTGGACGTATATAACATTGCGGGAACCTTGTCTATAATGGCCTCCAAATGTTCCAGCCGGCTCCTCAATTGCGCATTCTCCGATATCAGCGCATCATGAGAATCGCGGTTTTCTGTGCCCATGTCCTGCATATTAATGTTTTAAACAAACAATAGTGAAAACTAACGATGAATACTATACGAATATAAATAATTGCGAAACAAAGGCCATAACACCTTGATGTAAATATAAAAGAAAAAGCCATATATCCAAACGCTGTTAACACTGGTTTCCCCCCTAATAACAACGCGATGGGCA
>CBFHAF010000106.1:0-9650 GCA_965653435.1 uncultured Chitinophaga sp. | reverse complement strand
CACTACGATGTGCAGTTCCATCGCTGCGGAGCTGTTGTTCTTCAGGTTAAGCGGCCTCAGCACCTGGTCGCCCACGGTGAAAGCAGGCGGCATTTTGGCGTCCATTACCAGCGCCTGGCGGGCGTTGTAGGTCATTTCTGAATGGCCGGGCGCCCCGGTATACCCGATCCCTTCGGCAATAGCCCTGAAGGTGGTCGTGGCGTCGGAATTATAAAAGCTGACAGTGGCGTCACCGTTACGGTCTGTTTGCACTGTCGGGTTCCAATAAATGCTTTCCCTGAAATCGTCGCGCACGGCCGCTTCGGTGGATGGATACGCCGGGTTGTAAAATTTCCTGGCAACGGCAAACACCGGCAGCTGCTGCGTGACAGCCTGCGCCGTATAGGCGCCGGGTTTATAGAAATCGAAGCGGATATACTTCGGCATCCATCGTTTGGATTCGATGATGATAACGCCGTTTATTGCCCGGCAGGCGTAAATGCTTGCCGCAGCCTGGTCTTTCAGCACCACGATGGAATTGATATCGTTCGGATCTATCTGCATGTTGTTAAAAGAGACGGGCACTCCGTCATAGATCACCAAAGGTTCATTGTTGCCGGAGAAACCGGAGCTGCCCCTGACCACTATTTTATTCCCGGCCCCAGGATTGGCCTGCGGTACAACCTGCACACCGGCAATGCGCCCGGCAAGCTGCTGCCCGACCGATACATTCGCATACAGTTCCCGGCTCTGCACTACTGATACGGAAGAGCCCAGGCTGCTCACCTTTTTAACCGAACCTAAACCGGTCACCACCACTTCTTCGAGATTTTGCGAACGTCCGGCTCTTTCGCCCGGTAACACGGGCTTTTCCATGCCAGCTTGCCTGGTGGCTATCTCCACAGCGATGATCGTATCGGCTTTGACGGCAGCGGGCGTTTCGCCGGCAAACTGTTTCATCAAAGGCATGGCGCCGATGCCGTTGCGGGTAATGCTCACATGCACCGCCTCATCTTTTTCCAGTGAACGGGCGATCACTAAATAACTTTGGTGAGGCTGAAGCCCCGAGAAATAGAACGCGCCGTCCTTCGCTGTTTCCATATACGCTATTTTACCAGTTCCGCCTGTATTCACAGTGTTCAGCAAGTACACGCCGGCGGCCACAGGTTTATTTTCTTTGTTGAGAATAATGCCGTTCAGCACATTGGCCTGTTCGGGGAAATACCGCAGGCGGCTGTCAGTCTCCACTTCCTGCGTGTAATCAAAATAACGGTAGCCATGCGTGAGCATTACGAGGTCCAGGGCGGGTAAGGCTTTGGGCTCTCCGGTTTTAAAGTAAAAAAGGGGCTCCTCCACCTTTCCGTTTAGCTCAGCGCTCATCAGCAGCCAGGAAAGGATATGATCCTGCTTGTCGTCCGCAAATGTCCACAGTTTGTCGTCCACCACGGAAAGGGAAAGATTGGACGGAATGGGCTGGCTGTCTGCATTTTCGGTCTTTATTTTAAGCGTTACTTTTTCGCGGGGCAGGTACGTTTTTTTATCCGGGCTAAGGGTAATGCGCAGCGTTTTATGTGTGTTGAGAAGTACCACTCTTTCCGCCAGCGGCAGCCCGGCCATATCAGATACGGTAAAACGCGCGATGCCGGCAGGGAAGAGGGTGGTATCCACCTGCACTGCCGCGGAGCCTGCCGGCAGGTCCAGCGTTTGTTCGAAATAAATTGTCTCCCGGCTAAAGCCTGCAATGCGCACGCGCCGGTGGTGTGTGGATTGGAGGTTGAGCTGCAGCCCTTTTGTATCGCGGCTGCAATTCATTACCAGTCCTTCTTTTGCCGCCGCGGGCAGGGGGTATCGCTGGCTGATCCCTTTCGGGGAAGTAATGTGCGCTTCGTACGGGCCGCCGCCGGGTGTAAACGCAAACCGGCCCATACCAAAATGATAGCTGCTGAATTCCGCCACGGTATTGCCTTTCATGTCTTTGATCACGCCTTTTATATCCACCGGTTTGCCGGATTCATTCACTGACCTGAACGCAATGTTGCCGGTAATGCCACCCACCAGTGTGCCGCCTTCCGGCATAAACTGCAGATCAATTTTATTCAGCACAATGGGAATGCTGCGGGAAATTGATTCTGTATAGGCGTCGTATTGCACGGTAATGTTCAGCAGGCCACTGTTCGTTTCCAGCGCAGCGGGAAGACTGAACTTCACTTTCGCCTTTCCATTTTTGTCGGTGCTGAAGCTGCCGCTGCCCGAAGGTTTTCCGTTCAGTGTCACGGTATATTTTGAAAGATGCTCAGCAACAGGCTGGCCCGCCAGGTTGCGGATGGTAAAATCAGCAGTCACCTCGCTGCCCGGCCCGTAGCCTTTTTTAGGGAATTCCAGCTGCATCAGCAGCCGGGGCGCCACTACACGGTGAAGGGTGATCTCTTTGGTGAACCACCGGCTCTCTTTTTCGTTCTGCATCCACGCTGTATAGGCGCGCAGCCGGTAAACGCCGCCGGGTGCGGTCGTCGTGAAGTCGTACGAACCTTCGGCATAACCGTCTTTCACCGGCAGCTTCAGTTGCTGCTCCACACTGCCGGAAGGAGAGAGCACGTCCACATTCACAATGCCGCTGATGGAAGAAGGGCGGTGGTTGCTGCCTTTTACGACATAGACTTTAAAGAACACCGTTTCCCCGGGTTTATAAGACACATGGCCGGTATGTACATACACTTTTTCTTTCGTTGCTGCATAATCCGCCAGCTGCGCATATGCGCGTGGCGGGAAAAAAATAATGGACAGGAATAATATCAGGCAGTGTTTCATAAGTTCAGAATTGAAAGGAAAATTGCAGGCCATAGGTTTGCAGGGAAGGCAGCTGGAAAAGGTCCAGCCCGGCGGTATTAGGCTGGTCGAACAGCAGCAGCTCCGGATCGGAGCCGGAGTAAGCCTTCCAGAGGATGATATTGCCAACGGATGCGCTGAGCGTCACTTTCCTGATGAATTTCTTCAGGTCCCAGTGGTAAGACAGCTCTGCATGCTGCAGTCGGATGCAATCGCCTTTTTCGATATAATCTTCCGCCACGCCGCCAAACCCGTAACGCACCCACCGGTTTTGCTCCAGCGGCCGCTCCGGATCGTAGAAACGGACGGGTGTGGAATTAGGGCGCCCGTCTGCCGTCACTCCCTGAAAAATATAATCCCGGGTATCGCGCAGCGCAGCGGTCTTTTCAGAGCGGCCGTAATAATCCAGCACGGCTGCAGTGCCGTTCCACACGTCGCCGCCCTTCCGCCATTCGAACGCCGAACTCAGCTTGAGCTTTTTATAACGAAGGTTATTGGCCAGCTTTACCACGAAATCCGGCACGGGGTTGCCGATGATCTTTAACGCAGGATCTGCCAGCGGGAAACCATCCGTTCCTGTCACCCTGTTGCCCGCCGCATCACGCAACCAGGCGCTGCCTACGATAGAGCCGAACGGCCGCCCCGCGGCCATTACTTTATACACATCGCTGAAGCCGGCTAGCGGCGTATGATCGTTGCCGTTATTCATCGCGGTCACTTTATGTTTCCAGGTGGTGAAGGACAGGATATGGGACATGATAAACGGGCCGTTCCCTTTTTTCAGCATTTCTGCTTCCAGTTCCATGCCTTCCCGTAAGTGGTTGCCTGCGTTACGCAGTTCCAGGCCGCCGGCAGTAAGGAAGGGAAACACGTCCTGCAGGGTATGCTGGCGGAACCATTCGGCGGTAAACCGCAGCCACTCGTCGTAGTTCACGGAGGCCGCGGCATTCCAGGCACGTATCCTGGTCAGACCGAGCCCGTCGAAGCCTGCTGCTTCGGTATTGGGCAGGTAACGGCCCGCTTCCTGTACGCTGTACCGCAGCATATTGGCATAGGCTACGGAATTGTTCACCGGCAGCTCCGTGACCGTTTGCCGGTAGGTGACGTTGGCTTTCAGTTCAAGCAGGTTATAATTATTGTACCTGAAGTAGGCGTTCAGCGAAGGGGAGAACCAACTGGAGCCGGCCGCTGTATTGGAGAAATAGGAAACGGCGCCCAGCTCGAGGCCGCCATGCACTTTCCCGGCGTTGTACCGAAGATCGTATTGCAGGGTGAGATTGCCGGCGCTGCGCTGATAGTTGTATTCCGCGCCGGCGAAGCGGTAAGCGATGTTGCTGCGGTGATCGTTGAATACATACAGCAGGCCTGCCTCCATATTCAATTCGGGAATGCCGTCATCTATCAGGTACCGCGCCTCGGATTGCAGGAAATATGCCCTGTCTCGTTTATCCCGGAGGGTGACAGCCCCTGCCGGGAAGCCCGCAGAACCGGGTTTGTAGCTTTCATCCGCATGTTCGTTCACTTCTTCGTAAGACTGCACAGCTTTCAGGCTGAATTGCCGCCTGGTGAGGATGGCGCCCAGCGAGCCCTGCTGCTGCCGGCGGTCGTAATAATGCCTGTTGTTCTCCAGCAGGAACCGCGGATTATCGGCATTGCTGCCATAGGCAGGGGGGCCGTTGCCATAGCGGTTATCGAAGCTGGCGGGCGTGAGCAGCGAATTCATATAAGCCTTTTGCAGGAAGCCGTTGCGGGATGAATTGCTGAATCTGTCCTTGTGCAGCAGGTAAGCCCCGCGCAGCTCCAGGAGATTCAGCCGTGCAGTCACCTTTGCATCCAGCTGGCGGCTGGTGTTGCGGTTCTGCGGCAGTATGAGCTGTTCGTTGCCCTGTGCCAGCCGCAGGTTGAAGTTCAGCAGGTTGCGTGCCGCAAGGTCCAGGTCGCCCAGGAAATTAAAAGACTGTGCAAACCGGGAACCCTTGCGTAAAATGCCGTTGCCGTAGGCCCGGGCCGGCACGCCGTTTCCCGCGCCGGCAGACACCAGCCGGCCTTGGGCATCGTATGGGTAAGCGCTGCCGTCGAATTCCAGCGAGGAAAGGAGCGGGCCGAAGCTGAACATTTCGCCGGTCTCGGCGCCGCGCCAGGCAAGCCCGCCCTGGCTGCTGCGGCCCTGGGCATAGGTTTGCTGCAAAGCGGGCCCGGCCCCGGCGCGTTTTATCGTATAGCCGGCAGTGTAAGTTCCAGCCAAGCCAAGCCGTAATTGCCGGGTGGGCACAAATTCCACTTTGCCATTCCGGATATGCACGTCCTTTATGTCGGAAAAATAATAATATTGCCTACCGGAAAGCCGCAGCGGGGAAAGCCGGATGTCCCGGGCGGAATCCGCTGCGGGCAGGCGGGAGGAATCTTCCCGGATCAGTTTCAGGTAGTCGTCGTTTTCCTGGGCGAACAGGCGGGAAGGTAAAAGGAGGAACAGGAGTAAAGATCGCATGATAAGCGCCGGTTTGCGGAAGGATGTGCCGCCGGGCGAAATTCCATAAACGGGGAAGGTCTTTTTTAGGAAAGTTTGGTTAACCGGTTGTTATTCAGTTTATTATGTGGATTGCCGCCTGACGGCCCTCGCAAAACCTATCCCCGCATATTAATTTCATGATATTACCCCGGTTTTGTATCTTGTATCGGATTACCACTACAACTGTATTTTTAGCTCGACAAAAACGACCAGATTTCAGTAACCCATATTCTATACGTGAAAACCGCAGTCCCGAACAACCAGCTCAAGATGAAGAAACTCATACAACGCATACTGAACGCAGGAACGGCAGAAATAGACGACTCCAGGGCCAGGCGTTCCATTGTGATCATCAACACGCTCTCTTTATTGACGGCTATCCTCATTGCGCTGGTAGCTTCAGTCCTGTACTGGTATACCGGCTCGCTGCTCATCCTCGTTCCCGCCATTCTAGAGATCACCTGCTTTGCCGGCGTAATCGCCCTGAACCATTACCGCCGCCACAGCATGGCCAGCGTGGCCACCTTAATGATCCACTGCTGCTTCGGTATATATTTCGGCTCCATCCTCGGCAACGCCATGCCCATAGAGCTGCTCACCGCATTCCTGTTCACCTTCCTGATCGGCGCCTCTTTCCTCGTGTTCAAGAACCTGAAAGTACGCCTGCTGTCGCTCGGCTGCGCCCTTTTCCTGATCGTGGCCGTACAGGCCAATAATTACCTGCATATCGTGCAGCCGATGTACATGATGCCCGCCATGGTACCGGTGCTGAAAATGGCCTGCTGGGTGGGCATGCTTATCCTGATGGCTTACGTTACCTTCTTCATCATCCGGCAGAACGATATGTTCCTCCGCGAGAACCAGGAATTGCTGAGCGCGCTCAAAGAAGCGAACGCCGCCAAATCCAAGTTCCTCCGCGAAACCAGCCACGAGATCAGGACGCCGCTCAATGCCGTGTTCGGCATCGCCCAGCTGCTGCACAGCCGCAAACAGCAGACAGACGAGCCTGAATTGCAGCAGGACATCAATTACCTGTACGCCGCCAGCTTCCTTTCCCGCGAGATTATCAACAATGTGCTGGACATGGCCAAGATCGAAGCCGGCAAATACAGCGAACCGGTGATGGAGGCCATCAGCCTGAAAGACAGCGCCGAAAGCTGCGTAGCCCTCAACCGTTACGTAGCGGCCACCCGTAAAGTGCGCATCCAGCTGGCCATCGATCCTTCCATCCCTGAATTCATCAGCACCGATCATATTTTCCTCACCAAGATCGTGAACAACCTGCTGAGCAACGCCGTGAAGTTCGCCACACCCGGCTCTTCCGTGGACGTGCGCTTCCAGCGGAAAAACCAGCAGCTCACCTGCTACGTGAGAAACGAAGGCCAGCTTCGCGCCGAACAGCTGGATAAAGTGTTCCAGCCCTTCGAAGCCGAACGCAACAGCCAGGTGGAAGGCACCGGCCTTGGTTTGCAGATCACCCGCCACCTGGTGGAATTGCTGGGCGGCAGCATACTCGTGGAAAACAAGGGGGAGCTGATCCAGTTCCAGTTCAGCATTCCCCTGCAGGCCGCCGCCGCGGCCCCCGCCGAAGCAGGCAGCATCATGCCGAGGGCGGGAGAATTCAACGGCTATAAAGTGCTGATCATAGAAGACGATCTTTTCAGCGGCCATGTGATCCGCAAATTCCTGTCTGAAGCCGGCGCTGAAACCATCCTGGCAGACAGCGGGGAGGAGGGCCTCGCACTGCTGGAAAACCATCATCCTGACCTGGTCATCACCGATTCGCACCTGCCAGGCATACAGGGCAAGGATGTGCTGGCGCGCCTCCGCAGCATTCCCGCATTCCGCCACCTTCCCGTCATCATCGCCTCCGGCGACGCTTTCAACGAAGCCCGCGAAGAAATGATGGTAGCAGGGGCAAACGACTACCTTGTGAAACCCTTTCTTTACGCCGATCTTCATAAACTGCTCGAGAAATACCTGCCCGCCCGTTTTAAGCAGGTGGCCGGATAAGCCCATCCCGCGCAATATTCAGCCCCGTTTGCCGCTAAATTGATTAATTTTAGTGAGGACAGTCTTTTATTCTCACCTGAGTTAACAATTTATGATCTACCTATGTAAATCGGCAGTAACCGCTTCTGTAAGGGAGCTCTACATCATTTGGCGCTTCATCAACAACGACATCTGGGATACGGTGATTCCCTGCCTCATCACCTTCATCAGCGCCTGGGTCTATCACAACAAACCCGTAGACGATTTCCCGCTGTATTTCCTGTTCTGTGTGCTCTACACCATTCTCTACATCCTCACATTCTGCATCGCCAACCAGGTGAATTCTGTGGAGGAAGACCGCATCAATAAGCCGGACAGGCCGCTTGTACAGGGTTTGGTGACCGAAGCCGAAACAAGAAGGCGTTTCGTGGCCTACAGCATCCTGTTCCTTATCGTGGCCGTTTGCCTGCAATTGCTCTGGCTGGCCATTGCCTGGATGATCGTTACGCAGATGCTGTGCAAATGGGGCTGCAGCAACCACTGGTTCACCAAGAACGTGGTATGCATTTCCATCGGCACCGTTACCCTGCTGGCCGCGGAATGGAATATCGTGGGGCCGGTGGACGGGAATGTATGGGCCTATATTATCGTGATAAGCCTGTGGGCCGGTCTGGGCCTGCCTTTGCAGGATATGCGCGACCAGGTGGGCGACCGCATTATGGGGCGTAAAACGCTGCCGCTTGCCGTGGGCGACACCACTGCGAGAATACTGCTGAGCGTGTACTTTTTCCTGTTCTCCCCGCTGGTGTATTTCTGCATCCTGCTCACCCAAACCGGCGTGGAAGAGATATTCGCCAGCCGCCTGCTCACCGGTATCGTGATCGGGGAGGTGCTATGGCATTGGGCGGTGGCGATCAGGCTTTGGCTGTACAAGTCGCCGAAGGCAGACGATAAAACCTATCACTGGTTCGTTTACCTGTTCATCGTTACGATTCCCATGATCTGTTTTATCTGAATAAATCCCGTAAAAGACGAGCGAACCCCGGGGAATGTTCCCCGGGGTACGCTTTTTATGTGGCCGGTACAGCTCAGGCGTGAACTGCCTTCTTGCGGGTGGCGCGTTTGGCGGTGGATTTTTTGGCGCCTGCTTTTTTTGTGGCGGCTTTACGCGTGGCCCGTTTGGGCGAAGCGCGCTTGGTGGCGGCTTTACGGGTTGCCCGTTTAGCGGTGGCCTTTTTGGCGGTCGTTCTTGTTCTGCCTTTTGTGGCTGCTTTTTTGGCCGCACCTTTCTTCGCAGCGGCTTTTTTAGCACCGCCCTTGCTGGTGGCCGCTTTTTTACCCGCGGCTTTCTTCGGCACTTTCGCACCTTCTTCACGGGCTTCACTTAAACCGATGGCGATGGCCTGCTTGCGGCTTTTCACTTTCCGGCCGCTGCGGCCGCTCTTTAACTTGCCTTCCTTCATTTCCTGCATCGCACGCTCCACCTTATCGCCTGCTTTCTTTGAATACTTTGCCATAAAATGGGTTTTTAGTTACACTATTTCCCTCAAAAGCCAGACCATACAAATTGGTATAATATTTTCAATGTTTATTCTTCAAAAAGGAACCATGAACCTGAAAATGTTTACCCTCTGCTTTACCTGCTATTTTTTCGCCGGCGCTTCCGCCTTCGCGCAAGCCCAATACAAGATAAAGGTCACCAACCTGGACAATAAAACAGGCAATCTCTACATCGGCTGGTATAGCGGGCCCGCCACATTCATGAAACCTGGAAAAACCGCGCTGGTAAAGATCATCCCGGTAAAAGACCAGTCTGAGGTGACCGTGGATTTCGAGAAAGTGCCCAGCGGCAAATACGCCATTTCCACCTTCCTGGACGAGAACGGGAATGAAGACCTGGACCGTGGCGCGTTTGGCAAACCGAAAGAAAAATACGGCTTCTCCAACAATGTAATGCCCGCCATGCGCCCCGCGGAATTCGATGAAGCGGCCTTTACCGTGAACGGGGAAAACAAGACCCTCACTATCAAGCTGAAATAGTTTTTTGTGGAAGGAATGCCACAACCATTTACCTGTAACGGTTGTTAAACCCTTTGTCTGAGCCTTCCGCGTATGCGTTATTGCTTAATTGTTTTTTTGATAATCCCGTTTGTACAGGCAGCAGCCCAAAAGCAGATCACTGATCAGCGGCAGGTATGGGTGTCCGTAAACAGCACCATGCGCTTCAGCAACCGCTGGGGCGGCATTGCGGATGTGCACGTGCGGCGCAACAATTACCTGGCGGATCCCGGCTTTTATTTCCTGAGGGGAGGATCCAGCTATTGGGTGACGGAGAACCTCTCGC
>CBFHAF010000105.1:0-9662 GCA_965653435.1 uncultured Chitinophaga sp. | reverse complement strand
CGATCCCGTGCTGCTTAAGATAACCGATACCCCATTCGCTCGTGAATTCGTAGAGCGGCGCAAGGGAAAGGCCGTTGACGGTTAAGGCATATTCCACCCTGTAAGGCTTCCGGCTCAGTACGGCCTTCTCCACCAGGTGGTCCCTTTCCAGTTCTTTCAGCTGCTGGCTCAGCATCTTTTCGGAAACGCCGGGCAGGTTGCTCCTGATTTCCGCGTAATTCCGCTTTTTATACTGGTAAAGATGTGAAAGTATCAGCAGCTTCCATTTGCCGCCGATAAACCCGAGCGTTACATCCACCGGGCAGGTGTACGTTTTGTTGTGAAGCTGTATCATGTTTGCTGCTTGAATGCCGACCGGGCCTACTTTTCAGTAAGGTATTGGCGGCGTAGGGCCAAATGGTCAAATTTGTGATCCAAAACTATGCAAAAAAACAACCCTTATGAAAACGATCCGCAACATCCTGGTGCTACTGACCAGTTTAGCATCCGCCAGCTTATCCGCACAAACCAATAACAACACTATGAACAACAAGCAGTATTCCGTGGAGGTCATCCGGTACAACATTCCTCCCGTGCAGGGCGCGGAATTCGAAAAGGCCTACGCTGAAGCCGGCAAACATTTGCAGGCATCGAAGCACTGCCTGGGCTACAGGCTGATACATGGCGTGGAAGAGCCGCAGCATTATATCGTCATCATTCACTGGACCAGTAAGGAAGAACACCTGCAAGGCTTCCGCAAAAGCCCTGAGTTCATGCCTTTCTTCAACCTTGTGAAACCGTTCTACAACAACATTGAAGAAATGAAACATTACAACCAGACAGCCACGGAATGGGTACGGTAAAACACCGGATCCCCGGCCATAGGCCGGGGATCTTATATGCAGGCAACACCCGTTGTATTATTTACCAAAAGCGGCGCGCAGCTTATTCAGGTCCAGCTTCTTAGAGCTCAGCACTTCTTTTGTTACGCGGGCCACGGCTTCCCTGTCGTCAGACTGCAACATTTCCGTCAGCTCCACAGGCACCACCTGCCATGAAACGCCGAACTTGTCTTTCAGCCAGCCGCACATCTGCGATTCGGCGGGGCCTCCCTGGGTCAGCTTGTCCCAGTAATAATCCACTTCTTCCTGGCTTTCACAGTTCACCACGAAAGAGATGGCCTCGTTGAACTGGAAATAAGGCCCGCCGTTCAGCGCGAGGAACTCCTGCCCTTCCAGGTAAAATTCCTGGGTCATAAGCGTGCCCGCAGGGATCTTGTGTATTTCGAAACCTTCCTCGCCGTAATAGGTGGAACGGCCTTTTTTGCTGTTCCTGAAAATAGTGAGGTAATAATTGATCGCTTCTTCCGCATTCAGGGTGAACCAAAGGTTTGGCGTAATTTTTTGGGTGCTTATTCTCTTTTCCATGATGAAAGTTTTTTTGAGTTTTGTTCGTTTTGTTTGTTGATACAAATGTAGACCGGGTATTTTATTCCGGTGAGGTGCGTACCCGACTTTCCTGCGGGTGATTTGCGACAACCTGCCCGGATTGCGTATTTTTGCGGCATAAATACGCCTGATCATGGGATACCTGCGCGAATACTACGACAATATCATCCGTTTACAGGAAAACGAATGGCAGTTCATTGCCGGGCATTTTGAACGGAGAACCTTCCGGAAGGGCGATATCATTACGCCGGCGGGCGTTACGGAAGAGTATCTTTCGTTCATAGAATCAGGCATCGTAAGATTTTATATCCCCGGGGAAGAAAACGAGCTCACGTTCCATTTCAGCTTCAACAAAGAGTTCACCTGCGCCTACGATTCCTTCCTGACCAGGATGCCCTCTGAATATGCCTTGCAGGCCATGAGCGAAATTACGTTGTGGAGCATCCCTTACGAAGGCCTCCAGGAAGTATATGCGCAAACGCAGGCCGGCAATTACCTGGGGCGGTTTGCGGCGGAGCAGCTGTTCCTCGCCAAAAGCCGCCGCGAGCTTTCGTTGCTCAAATACACGGCCAAAGAGCGTTACCTGCGCCTGTTCACCGAGCAGCCGCATATCCTCCGGCAGATACCGCTGAAATACGTGGCTTCCTACATCGGCATTACACCCCAGGGCCTCAGCCGCATCCGGAAACAGATTTCTTAACATAGGTTCATTGCCCGGGAACGCCGGGCAGGGCATTTTTGCAGCATGAAAATGCCCATTCTTTCATACGGCCACAGCCTGCTCAGGCAAATGTGCGCGGACGTTCAGCCGGGCGAGCCCGGGCTGGAACAATTCATCAGCAGCCTCTGGGAAACGATGCGCCATGCCAACGGCTGCGGCCTCGCGGCTCCGCAGGCCGGGAAGGCGCTCAGGATATTCGTGGCGGACAGCCGGTCCACTTTCAACAGCCTCGGCCAGCACAGCCGGGCGTATTATTTCCAGCCCGGAGACGAAGGGATCGAAGAGACTTTTATCAATGCGAAGATCATCCACCGGTACGGGGCTGATTGGGAAGATGAGGAAGGCTGCCTGAGCATACCCGGCATTTCCGCAGCAGTGCGAAGGCCCTGGTCTGTTACCATCGCTTACCTGGACAGGCGGCTGACGCCGCAACAGCAAACGTTCCATGGCATGACGGCCCGCATCATCCGGCATGAATACGATCATACGGATGGCATTTTATTCATTGACCACCTGGATGCGCTCACACGGAAAATGCTGGCGAACAAGCTGAAGAAAGTTGTAAAGGGACAGGTGAAAACGAATTACCGGATGATCTTTCCTTAAGATTTACCGTGCAATTCCTCGTACTCCCGCTGGAATTTTTTATCAGGCCAGAAGTACAGCGGCAGCCTGAACATCACTTTCTTTTTCTTCCCCTTCTGGATGCCCGGGTTCCAGCCGTCCAGGAGCTTTACGAGGCGGATGGCTTCGTTATCGATATCATCGCGGATGCCTTCCTCGATCGTGACATTGGTGACCTTGCCCAGCGTATCCACCACGAATTTAACCAGCACCTTGCCTCCCACCCTGTCTTTCCTGGCCTGCCCGGGGTATTTCATGTTCTTTTCGATGATCCGGTGTAAGGCTTTCATGCCGCCGGGAAAAGCGGGCGGAACATCCGGCTGCGTGCCTGTTTGGGCAAAGGCCATGGGAGCGGCGGCTAACAGGATCAATGTCAGTAATACCTTCATGGGAAAGGGAATATTTTTCAGGGATAGAGAACGTATTTTTTCCGCATCTGCTGGTAGGCGCTCAGGCCGGGCTCCCAGCTTTTACGGATCTCTTCTTCGCTTACGCCGGCAATGATCTGCTCTTTGAACTGTTTTGTACCGGCCAGCTTGTCGATATCGCCCATCTGCCTGCTCTGGCTGCGGTCGAAAAATTTATCCTTGTAGGGATAGGCTTTGTACATGTCCATGATCCAGCGGATGTTCACCCTGCCTTTTTCGTGCAGGGCTTTTACGTCGTAGTTCCGGAGGTCCAGCCCGTAGCAGGCCTGGTCCTGGTGCAGCGGCGTTTCTGATTTGCCGGGGATGCTTTGGGGCGTAAAGCTGAAGTCGAACTTCCCTTTCAGCGCAGGCGCGCCCAGTACGGTGAACGGTATGTGAGTGCCCCTGCCCTGGCTTACGATGGTGCCTTCGAACAGGCAGAGCGAAGGGTACAGCATCACGGACTGCTGGGTGTTCAGGTTAGGCGAAGGGCCTACGGGCAGGGTGTAGTACATGTCGTGCCGGTAATCCTTTACTTTGATCACTTTGATCCTGCATTTGGCTTTATTGGGCAGCCAGCCTTCCCCGTTCACCATCTGCGCGAATTCGCCGACGGTCATGCCGTGCGTGATGGGAATGGGAAATTTGCCGATGCCGGATTTCAGCTCCATGTTCAGTATGGGCCCGTCCACAAAGGCATTGGGATTGGGCCGGTCGAGAATGATAAGCTCTTTGCCCGCTTTGGCGCAGGCGTCCATCACTTCGGCGAGGGTGTTGATGTTCGTATAAAAACGGCAGCCAACATCCTGGATATCGTAGATGAGCACGTCCAGCGCGGCCATTTCCTTGGCCGTGGGCTGCCTTTTGCTGCCGTATAATGAAATGATGGGGATGCCCGTTGCAGGATCCTTTTCATCGCCTACAGGCGCCCCGTTGCTGGCATTTCCGCGGAAGCCGTGCTCCGGGCCGAACACCGCTTTGATGTTAACGCCCAGGGCATGCAGGCTGTCCACGCTCAGGCGGTTGCCGATCACGGAGGTCTGGTTCACGACCATGCCTACTTTTTTCCCTTTCAGCAAAGGAAGGTAAGCTCCGGTCTGGTCCGCACCGGTCACCTGGGCCCGGCATGCGATGGAAATGATGGTCAGGAGAATGAGTATCGCCGGGCGCATTGTAATGTTTTTGATCTGTGAAAACTTATACATCGATCGCGTCGTAAACGATCACTTTATCCCACAGCGGGCTGCAGTTCTTGATGAACTCCTGGTGGATGGGATGCACCTGGTAGGCTTCCTGGCCGGCTTCGTCTTCGAAGAACATCAGCTCGGATACGCCCCAGCTTACGTCTACCACGTCGCGCTGTTCGGTGTTAGCTACCACGCCTACACGCAGTTCTTTTACCGTTGGTATTTTGGAAAGGGATTTAACGCCTGCTACCAGTTTGTCGCGGTCTTCCCTGGAGCCGGGGTTCTTCAGCCAGAAGAATACGTGGTGAACCAGCGGGTATTTGCCTTTGGCCGCGGGGGCGGGCATGGCTGAAACGGCGGTGCCTGCTGCAATTGCGGCGGCGGTGCCCAGGAATTTCCTTCTGTTTTGTCTTTGCATGTCAGATCGGGTTGAGGCCCTGAAAATAATAAACATCGCGCAAAAACAGAAATCAGCGACCCGAGCGTTCCAGCAGGCCGATCTTAATGCGTTTGTACATGCTCTTTTCGTCCAGCGAAGCTTCCAGCTCGGTGAGGGTCTGCAGCAGGTTATGCCGGGCGGTGGCCAGCCATTTGCGGTTCTCTTCGCGGATAACGCTCAGCATCGGCCCGATCTTCTTATGCATCTGCCTGCCAGCGGGGCTCAGGGAAATAAGGCGGCGGCGGGCGTCCTTTTCATCCACGGAGGCTTTGATGAGGCCCTGGCCCAGCATCTGGTCCGCCAGCTGCACTACCGCGGGGTGGCTGATCCCCAGCGATTCGGAGATCTCCGTGATGCCCAGCACCTTTTCCCGGCTCAGCAGCTCCAGTATCAGGAACCATTTGGCCTCAAAGTCCAGGTCAGACTCCCTGTAGATCCTGCTCACGTCCGCAGAGAGCCGGTCCGCCAGCCTTTTCAGCCGGGTGGCCAGCGCAAGTTCTTCGAGTTGATTCACTATGCTCATGGTTTAAAAATACTCATTTTTTAACCCGCCCTGCGTTTTTCATCTTCCGCGCCGCCGGTTCTCCTGCGCGGAGCGGCGCCCTGGGCTTTGCCGAACTTATAGCTGAAGGTCAGCGTTGCCACCCGCGAATCGCGGTACTGGATGAAATGCTCGCCGTAGCCGGTAAGGCGCGTTACGGCGTTGGTACGGTTGGTGAAGAAAATATCGCTGATGCTGAGCTTGACGGAAGCTTTTTTGTTCCAGAGCTGCCGCTGCGCGCCGGCGTTCACGCTCCAGTAATCTTCGATGTCCAGGAAACCGTAGTAGGCCCTGCTTTGGTAGCTGCCCGTAAGTTCCAGGGTGGTATTGGGATTCAGGGTGATGGTATTGCTGGAGTTCAGGTTGAACGTAACGCGGCTTACACTGAGGTCCGTATTCACGACGTTGCCTTTGTATTCGCCGTAATACGCCAGCAGGTTGTTGCTGCTGCTGAGCCATTTGCCCACGGTCATGGGGATGCCCAGGTTCAGGCTGTAATAGTCGAATCTGGCGAGGTTGCGGCCGGTCTGCAACACGGTATTGGGCTCTGTGTCCGGGCTCAGCACGATGAGGATATTGTCTTTCGTGCGGCTGTACCCCGCTTTGGCGGTGTAACGCTGCAGCAGCGTATAGGTAAGCTCAAAGGAATTCGTGATCTCCGGGTTCAGGAAGGGGTTGCCGGCGGAAGAGGTCAGCGGGTCCAGAAAAACCTTGAAGGGGTTCAACTGGCGGTAGCTGGGCCGGTTGATGCGCCTGCTGAGGCTCAGGCCCAGGTCGTGCTTATCGGAGAAAGCATACCCCATGTAACCGCTGGGGAACAGCTGCGTGTAGTTCCGGTCGAAACGTTCTTTGGTGGTCACCTGGTGGCCTTTGGCATTGGTGTTTTCAAGCCGCAGGCCCAGCTGCAGGCTGAGCTTCTGCCATTTGCGGCTGCCGTTGAGGTAGGCCGCGTTGATGTTCTCGTTGTAAATGAAGCGGTTGCTTTTGCTCTGGTCCAGCACATCGCTGCCGTTGCTGCGGTCGAAGAACTGTACATCGTTGTCCGACTCTACCCAGCTGCTTTTGATGCCGGCCTCCATCTTCACTCCGATAGGCCTTATCAGCTGCGTGTAATCGGCTTTAACGGATTTGATGCTGAGCGTGCCGCTGAGGTCGCCAAAAAGCTTGTAGGCCGGGCGGCTGGGCGCATGGTCCAGGTCGTAGTAAGCGGTGGTGTAGTGCTGGAACTCGTTGCCGGAAAAACGGGCATAGTCCAGGTCGGCTGTAAGCTCCGTGCCGCTGGTGTCCAGGGTGTGTTTGTAATTGAAGTTAATGCTGCTGTTGTTGCGCCTGGGATTGTTGTCGCCCAGGGTGGTGAAATACCCGGTGCGCTGCTGCGCGCCGTTGAAGGATTCCGCCTGGCTGTTGGAAACGATGTTGCCGCGCGCGAAGATGCCGTTGGCCACCAGGCCCAATACCACGCGGGAATTGAGGTTGTAATCCGCTCCCGCGCGGATGTTGTGGTTGTGGAAGCTGTAGCGGAAATAATTGTCGTAATGATTGCTGCCCGTCACTTTATCCTGCGCGTTGTAAAAATCGCGGTAAATGGTGAGGTCGTTCATATCCTGCCTGAACAGGTAATTGTAGGAACCGAAGAGGTTCAGCTTCCCTGTTTTATGATTGATATTGAGCGAGGGGTTGACCTTCGGATACACGCCCTGGCTGAGGCTCAGGGAGGCGTTGCCGTTGGTGCCGTTGTTCCGCCCTTTTTTCAGCCGGATGTCTATGATCCCTGAATTGCCGGATGCGTCGTATTTGGCGGAGGGATTGGTGATCAGCTCTATCCTTTCGATCTGGTTGGCCGCCATGCCGCGCAGCAGGTTGGCAAGGTCCTGCCCGGTCATGGGCACCAGCTTCCCGTCTATCATGAACAACACACCCTGCCTGCCGCGCATGGCGATGTTATCGTTCTGGTCGATGGTGATGCCCGGCGCCTTTTCCAGCACTTCCAGCGCCGTGCTGCCCGCGGCAGATATGGAGCTGGCCACGTTCAGCACGGTTTTGTCGTACTGCTGCTGTACAAACGGTTTGGCGGCGGTAACGGACGCTTCTTTCAAAGTGGTGCTGGCCGGGCTGAGCGCGATCGCCCCGAGGTCCGTTCCGCTGCTGTGCTCAAAGGGCGCGGATGCATACTTCATGAACGCCATGCTTTGGGTAACGATCATGTAGCGGCCGGCGGGAATGTTGTCGAACGTAAACTCCCCTTTTGCATTGGGGTATTCGATCTTCACCAGCTTCCCGTTCTGCGCCTGCAGCAATTGAATGATCACTTCGCTGGCCCTGAGCGCTTCGCTGGTGGTAAGTCTGCCTTTGATGGCGGAAGGAGACGGAACGGATTGGGAGAGCACTGTATTTACGTAAGTAATTACGTAAATAAAAGCAATACACAAAGGGCGGGTAATTTTCTTCATAATAGGTCAATTGGCGGTTGATAGAACAAAATTAAGAGGAACAAGCTGATAAATACGTAAACACTTACGCATTTACATGAAAGGCAAAAAAGGCGGGGAAGGAAGGAATACGGGTTTGATGGCCGGGGAAGAAAAACAGCCCGTCCGGAAGCGGACAATGCAAAAAGCCGGCCGGGCGCATAAAGCGCCCGCCGGCAGGTACACAGATAAACCGAAAAACGTTACTGGGGCTCTGTTACCCCGTTCAATATCCAGGGAAGGTTGAACTTGTGGAACTCGATGGATTTATTGCTGGTGGAGCTGGCATGCACGTCCTCATTGATCTCTATCAGCGCCGCCACGGCATAATCCGCCGTTTTGATCATGCTGCTGTAACCGCCTTTGGCCACGGTAATGGGGGCATAGTCGCAGGTGTTCCAGTTGAAGATGGCGCGGCTGACGGGCCAGGTGGCGCCGTCGTCGTAGCTGATGCGCACGGTCATGTTGCAGCGCTGCGAGGTATGGTTGGGATTGAGGAAGATAATGCGGTCGGGCGCGTCTGTATTATAGCGGATCATGGAGCCTTCGCATTTGGGATCGTTCAGGGTATTGTCCACGCTCCATGCTGAGAACGTACCGGGAATGCTGCCGATGGACTTGCGCCTTCTTTTCGCGGCGTTCCATTCGGTGGTACCGGGCCTGTCGTTGCGCAGCAGCGTACCGTCCATGCGCTCCACGATAGTGCCTTCGTCCGTTCCGCCGGGTATGGTCTGGTATTGCCAGGTGGTGCCGTTGTTGTCGCTGTATATGTTGCGGCCGTAGGCGGGGATGATCAGGCGGCCCGCGGTGCTGCCATGCGTGGTCTGGATGCCGATGCCGGGGCCTATGGCGTCCCATTTGTAATTGGGCGGCAGCAGGGTGGAGCTCATGTCCTGCGGGGTGCTCCAGGTAGCGCCGTGGTCGTCGCTGTAGGAGGCGAACACGCGGCGGTCGCCCCAGGCCTGGATATCGCTCCAGGAGGTTTTATCGCCGTCGTTCCAGCTCATGAAAAGCCATACGCGCCCATTGGTGCCCTTGTTCCAGTCGTACACCGCCGTGGGGTTGCCCCAGGTACCATTGCCGCTGCCCACTACTTCACCCAGCGCGGTCCAGGTATTACCGTTGTCGAAGGAACGTTTGAAGACGAGGTTGATGTCTCCCCAGTCGCTGGGGCTCCAGCGCCTTCCCTCGGCAAAGGCAATGAGGGTGCCGTTTTTGGTCTTTACGATGGAAGGGATCCGGAAGGAATGGTAAATGCTTTCGTTGCCGCCGTTGAACAGCACCTGGCTGTTGTGATAAGGCGTCGCGGCCATAGCAGCCGCTTCAGCTTTGGATGTGATGGCCGCGGATGATTGCGGGCCGTCCTGCGGGCCGGCCGATTTTTTGGCACAGGCAACGTGCAGGAAAAGGAAGGATAGCAGATAGATGGAATTCTTCATAACAACGTGGTTTTGGGTAAAGTAGTTATGTTCTACATATTAAATGTAAAGTGGTTTTCCGGAAAAGCCAAATTTCCAGGATAAAATGTAGATAACTGTAGGTATTGAACGAGTGAAGCAATAATTCCCATGACAAGCATCTGAATAATTATGTAGGTCATATTAATAATTCTCCTAACTGACGCATCATTGAAAACCAGGCTTACAATAACCCGTCATTGCGAGGAGCAGCGGAGCCAGGCGGGCGGGGCGACGAAGCAATCTCATCCGGGGGTATGGAGGTAATCCAGTAGCCCGAGGTTACCTGGCCGCGAACTGCACTAATCCCGGCTATTCTGCGCAATGACGGGCTTTGCTGATTACAATGACTGCTTTTGCTGGATAATGTTCGATCATCCCTGTAAGGAGA
>CBFHAF010000104.1:0-9725 GCA_965653435.1 uncultured Chitinophaga sp. | reverse complement strand
AGCACCCGCTTAGCCTGTTCCACCACCCGCAGCCATTCAGGGTCTTCCAATATTTCCCGGGAGGTAGCTTTTTCCTCATAACCATTTAGCATAGCAGTGAGCTGCCGCAGTGCCCCGACAAATTCAACGGAAAAACCCTCCTGCGCGGCTTCTACACCGGCAAACTCTTCCAGCCGGTTGTCGTCGAACAAACTGCACATCAATTCCACATAAGAGGAAATATGGTGCGGGTCTTCCCCCAGCCACCATTTCCGTTGCTGCTCCAGATCTGATAACAGAACAAGATCGCCATGGATATTTTCGGTCAACATATTTACAAATTCACCACGGCGCCCTGGCCGTAGATCTGCTGTTTATATTTTAAGGAAGGTGAAGGCAAAAACGCTCCCAGCCCCAGGCTGTTCCATTTTTCATCGATGGCTTTAATGGTAGCATCGTCCGCCACGATAATATTCGGCCAGTCGCGCTGGAAATCGTCCAGCTCTTTGGTCTTGATCGTGCCATCCAGCCCCATGCAGGCCGTTACCTTATGCGCGTTGCGCGACGAGGGCCGTTCGGCCAGGAAGTTGTCGCGCTTGGGGTCCAGGTTGTTGCAGAAGCGCCAGAGTGCGGAGGGCAGGTCGTGCGGGTCCACGGTGTGTTCCACGTACAGGATCATTTTCACGCCTTCCATGCCGGGCTGTGCGTATAACTGCGGGTGCAGCTCCCGCAGGTGATTGCGGCGGCTCTTTTCCACGGCTATCACGATGCAGGGGATGTCCATTTTCAGCAGCGAGGTATTCACGGCCTTGATCTCCGGGAAAGCGGCCTGCAGCGCGGCGGTATTCACCTCGGGGCTGAACGGCGCGGTATCGAATCGGTCGTCCGTTTCTTCGGGGAGGCGCGCGGTGCCGTCTATGCACATTTTGCCGCCGAAGCCCATGCGCGAGCAGGAATGGTCCAGCACGTCCATAGGACCCTGGCTGAAATAAATATCGGTAGCGGGGTTCAGGTGTTTAAATGCGTATTGCGCGAGGGATCTGTAATCGTTGATGCGCGTGCCGGTATCAGTAACGGCGAGGATCTTGTTGAACATCATCTGCCCGGCGCCCCACATGGCGTTCATCACTTTCTGCGCCTGGCCGGGGTAATCCTTTTGTATCTGCGCGATCACGAGGTTGTGGAATACGCCTTCCACGGGCATTTCCATATCCACGATCTCCGGCACCAGCGTCATTTTGATCGGCGCGAGGAATATCCTTTCCGTCGCCTTCCCGATCCATGCATCTTCCTGCGGGGGGATGCCCACGATGGTGGAGGGATATACGGCGTCTTTGCGGTGGGTGATGGCGGTAACATGGAAGCGAGGATACCAGTCTGCCAGCGAATAATAACCGGTATGGTCGCCGAAAGGCCCTTCCCAGATAAGGTCTTCACCGGGCTCAACATATCCTTCTATCACGAAGTCGGCATCAGCCGGCACTTCCAGATCGGGCTGGGAGATACATTTCACCAGCTCCACTTTCTTTTTGCGGAGAAAACCGGCCAGCATGTATTCGTCCACATTCTCGGGGAGCGGCGCGGTGGCGGAATAGGTGTACACCGGGTCACCACCGAGGATAACGGCTACGGGCATGCGTTTGCCGAGTTTTTTATATTCGGAGAAATGTTTGGCGGATACTTTATGTTTATGCCAGTGCATGCCTGTCATATCTTTTTCGAACACCTGCATGCGGTACATGCCCACGTTGCGGCTTTGGGTATGGGGGTCTTTGGTATGGATAACGGGCAGAGTGATGAAAGGCCCGCCATCCTGCGGCCAGCAGGTCATTACAGGCAATTTGCCGAGGTCGGGGCTGGCCATCACTACTTCCTGGCAGGCCCCGCGGCCGGATACCACTTTGGGCATCCAGGAAGCGAACTGGCTGAGCTTGGGCAGCATGGCGAGCTTATCGAGGATGCTTTCTTTGGGTTTGGAAAGCATTTTAAAAAGGCCTTCTATTTCAGACGCCACATCGTCCAGCTCCTGTACGCCAAGCGCCATGCACATGCGGCGGTAGCTGCCCATGGAATTGATGAGCACGGGAAAATCGTAACCGGTGTTTTCGAACAGCAGGGCTTTGCCGCCGTCCGGGGATTTGCTGATGCGGTCCGTGATCTCCGCTATTTCGAGATGCGGATCCACGTATTCTTTGATCCTGATCAGTTCTCCCGCTTTGTCCAGCGTGTCGATAAAATGCCTGAGGTGCTTAAATGCCATGTGTTTGCAGCTTTCGTTCAATGGGCAAAAGTACGTTGGTTACGGGGAATAAAAAAAGGCCCCGTTCAAAACGGAGCCTTTCAGCATATGGGCTATCAGGTGCTACCTGTTACCAAATACAATTACACCAGAAACCCTGGGCCTGTGGGGAACCAGGATCGGCGGAGGCGGCGGGCAGGGTATTCCCGGGCGCACCACTACCACCCTTGGTTCGTGGTAACGGTAGTGGCGGTCGTAATACCTCACCTTTTTGTAATGACCACGACGTCCTCTCCTGTCATCGTCACAGTCGTCATCATAACGATCACGGTCGTGGCGATCGCGATCATAACGATCTTCGTACCTGTCGCGGTCGTGGCCGCGTCCTCTGCCTCTGTGCTGTGCTTGTGTAGTTGCATAGGTTGCTCCAAGGAGGAGCATCACGAGAATCAGCTTTTTCATAGCCTGCTGTTTTAATTGTTCTCTCTGTCCGTTCATCCCCTTATTTGCCTAAGGCGGACGGACTTATTACCTTAAATCCAAGAAGTATGCCAATAACGTTGTTCCAACACGCATCCGCTGCCACAGCGGGTTACAGCGGACTAAAACAGACGGATGAACGGAAATGCAATCCATCGCTGCGGGTCAGAAAAATGATGAGCGGGAGGAAGTGTTTTGCCGCGGTTTTTTTACAGTGAAAAATGATGTGCTTGACGTGCGTGGTGGCAAACAATCGAAGAGAAAAAACAAGAACTCAGGCGGATGAACCCGTCATTGGGGAAGCCAAGCATGAAGCAAAGCAGCAATATCCTGTAAAGGCCGTCATTGAAAGGAACGGCGGAGTTAAAGCGCGCGGGGTGACGAAGCAATTTTCTGTAAAGGCCGTCATTGAAAGGAACGGCGGAGTTAATGCGTGGAGCGACGAAGCAGTCTCCTGTAAGGCCGTCACTGAAAGGAGTAGCAGAGCCAATTGTGCGCCGGGCGACGAAGCAATCTCACGTAAAGACCGTCACTGCGAGAAGTAGCAGAACCAATGTAGGCGGGCGACGAAGCAATCTCCCGTAACACCGTCATTGCGAGGAGCAGCGGAGCAAAAGCGCGTGGAGCGACGAAGCAATCTCCTGCGTTGAATGGACATGCCCAATATTGAGTGGGAGATTGCTTCGTCTTGCCCCAGCACAAATCCCTCGCTGCTTCTCGCAATGACGAGTGCCTGCAACGTCGCATTGTTGCGGTTTACGTAGTCTTTGAAATTTATTTGAATACCCAGCCGGATAATCATAAGCTATATTAATTATTACCCGGATAAGGCGGAATGAAGCCCTGGTTTCGCGCAAATAAAAAAGGCTGTCTGTAAAGACAACCTTTTTACTTTTTCTATTTGGACTTGATTGGGGGTGTATACTCACCTTTATGCAACCATCGTGCCAAAGTTATTTTATGATTTTACATCTTGAAGCAGCGCGAGAAATTAGTGCTGCGGCGACCGCCGCCGCTGCCGCCGATGCGGTCCATCACGGTGATGCCTGAAAATGTATACCAGTCCTTGTATTTAGCCGAGCCGCGCTGCGTGCCATCCACCGGGTAATTGCCGGTGAAGCCGGTTTTATTCGGCTCGTCGCCGCGCCAGGCCCAGTCTACGGCCTTCTGCCCTCTTTCCGCCAGCAGGGTGTTCTGATCTATGTAAGTCGTGCTCACGTCGTCGATATAATCAGTGAAGGTCGGGCGCAGGCCGATCTCCAGGCCAAGCGTTAAACGGTCTGTAAAAATATATTTGAAACCGACGCCGAAAGGAATGGATATCTGGTGCAGCGCATATTGGTTGCCTCTTTCCGGATACTGGGGCAGGCCCTGCCCTTCGGTGCTCAGGCGCCGCAGCGGCACTTTGTTGCCCAGCGAATCTTTTGCATAAGGGTAAAAGCTGAATAATGCCACACCGCCGAATACATACGGGGTAAAACCTTTATCGTCTATATCAAGGATATTCAGTTCGGCGCCTAAATGCCCTTCCCAGAGATGGGTGCTGAAACTTAGATTACGCCGCTGGAGAGCAGGATCGGAATTGGACTTATCGTCTCCCGCGGCCATGCCCCAGCTGAAGCCGGCCCTGAGGGTCAGGAAGCGGTTGATATCCCTCTTCACCAACAGGCCCAGCATAGGCCGCGTATAACCGAAGTCCACGCGTTTTTCAGAAAGGTCTCCACTGTAATTGCTGATACCGGCGATTCCACCGACATGCCAGTCCTGGGATTTACTAACAAAGGGTGCAGCGAGCAGTAAAACGAACCCGATGATCTTTTTCAAGGTTGTAAGGTTTTAACAGGTTACTGATTACTACAACGCTTCCGGTTCCAAAAAAAGTATCCGGGGCATGCGTAACCGGGAACTAAATTATACATTTTTCCCCTTTATTACAATTCTAAAGATATGATTATAAAAGCCTTTTATACCACCATAGGGCCTAAAGCCTTATTTTTGCGGCAGGTATGATATTTGAGCGATGCGAGATTAACCATTTAACTTCATAAACCATAATTAATACGTGAATACCCCCCGCCGGAAAAAAATCATTCGCTGGATCATAGGTAGTATTATTACTTTGCTGTTGCTGCCCGTTCTGCTGCTTTTGCTGCTGCAATTGCCCGTGGTTCAGGATTTCATGCGCAGCAAGGCCGAAACTTACCTCCGGGATCAATTAAAGACCGACGTGCGCATCGGCGGGCTCCGCTTCTCCTGGTGGAACTCCATGACCCTTTCCGACGTGTTTGTAGGCGATACCAGGAAAGACACCCTGCTTTCCAGCGGCGAGCTGGCCGTTAAATACAACCTGCTTGCACTGCTGAACAACGATCTGAAGATCAGGTCGCTGCGCTGGGAAGACGCCGTCGTGAACATTTACCGCCCCGCCGGCGACTCCTCCTTTAATTTCCAGTTCGCCATAGACGCCTTCAGCTCCCCTGAAGCAAAAAAAGACACCCTCATCGAAGAATCCGGCACCACCCTGCAATACCAGATCGGCGAGGTGCAACTGCAACGCATATACGTACGGTACAACGACAGCCTGGGCGGCATGCTGGCCAGCGCACGGCTGGCAAAGCTGGATATGCTGCCGGACGTCCTTCAGCCCGGCAACGGCAAATACCACCTGAAAAACTTCCGGCTGGAAGGCCTGCAGGCCAGCGTACTGCAGCAGTACCGCCCTCCCCAGCCCGAAACGCCTTCAGCGGATACATCCTCCACTCCTTTCGACCTTACCGCGCGCGACCTTTCCATCCGCAACACCGAATGGAGTTATACCGACGAAAGCAGCGGCCTGGATACCAAAGGCCGCATCGGCACGCTGGAGCTGCGCAAAGCCCGCTTCGACCTGCTGCAGACCCTCATTGAAGCCGATGAGCTGAAGCTGGAGAAGACCACCGCCTCGCTGGATTTCCTGAAACCCATGGACACCACCACCGCGGCACCGGATACGCCCGCCGCTCCCAACACCTGGAAGGTGGCCGCCAAAAGCGTGCAAACGCGCGAGGTCAATTTTAAGATGGATAACCACCTGGCCGCGCCATTAAAAAATAAAGGCGCCGTAGATTATAATCACCTCGGCATTACCGGCCTTTTCCTGGACGTAAGCGGCCTGGCTTACAGCGCAGACAGTACGCTGCTGACCATCCGCAACGGCTCCTTAAAAGAACAAAGCGGCATGCAGCTGAAAGCCCTCCGCGGCAAAGTACGCTACACGCCCAAAGAAGCGCAGCTCGGCAACTTCCTGCTGCAAACCGGCGAAAGCCGGATAGACGCCGATGTGCGGCTGCAAACAGAGTCCTGGGAAACCGTTTCCAGCCAGCTGGGCCTGCTCGCCGTGCAGGCCACCATACGCCCATCGGACGTTGCCATGAAAGAGGCACTCTTTTTTGTGCCTGAAATGCGTACCAATGCTTCCCTTCAGCCGCTCTGGAAAAAACGCCTCGCCCTGAAGGGGAATATGACCGGCAACCTGGCCAAACTTATCATCCCCGGCTTCGAAGTAAAAGACAACGACCATAATTACCTGTACGTAAAAGGCACCGCCTTCCAGGTAACGGACCCTGACCGGATGGGGGCCGACCTTACCACCGTTACCCTCCGCAGCGGTAAAAGGGTCATCGAATCCTGGCTGCCCCCCAATACACTCCCCGCTTCCGTAAGCCTGCCGGCAACGCTGAACGTGAACGGCAGCATCCGCGGCGGCATGCAGCTGCTGCGGCCCGACCTTGCGATTAATACCAACCTGGGCAATGCGGACATCAAAGGGGAAGTGGCGGATTTTATGGACATGGACAAGATCCGGTACAACATGGCCCTCGGCGCCCGCGGCCTGCAGCTGGGGCGGATACTGGGAGACACTGCCATGGGCAGCCTCAGCGGCCGCTTCAACGTGAACGGCAGCGGCACCGACCCTCAGAAAGTAAATGCCAAAGCCGGCGTGACCATCACTTCGTTTACCTATAACCGTTACACCTATACGGGCATCAATATGGATGCGGCGCTCAACAAAGGCGCGTATTCCGCCAAAGGCTCGATTGCTGATACCAGCGCCCGCGCGCGTTTCCAGGTGGAAGGCCAGCTGGATACGCTGCACCCCTCCATCACGGCCAGGGCCGACCTGGACAAGCTCGACCTCTTTGCCACGAATTTCACCACTTCGCCCCTCATTATTAAATCCTGCCTGGATGCCGAGCTGGAGAACCTCAGCCCGCGCAGGCTCAGCGGCTTTGCGGCCATACATAAGATACAGCTGGCCGATGACAAGGACATCTATTCGCTGGACAGCATCCTGCTGAAAGCCGATGCGGCAGACAGCCTGCAGAAGATCAGCCTTACCGGGCCGTTCGGCTTCCTGACCGCTTCCGGCGACTTCAACTACCAGACCTTCGCCACCGCCGCGGCCAGCCTCGTTACCCGGCATCTTGAAGCCGCCGGCGAAAAACCGCCCGCGCCCGCTGAATCGCAGTGGGTGAACTTCAACGGCAGCATCAGCATCCCGAAGAGCCTTCAGAAACTATTACCGGATATAGGCCTGCCCCGGCCGGCCACCCTGAACGGCAGGCTGGATACGGACAGCAGCTTCCTCGTGGCGCAGCTTTCCGTGCCCACCATGCGTTACGATTCCTTCAGGGTAGATACGCTGCTGGTGGATCTTTCCGCCGATACGGCCAAAATGGAGACCCACATACTGCTGGGGCGCCTGCGGCATCCGCAGATACCCGTGCAAAGGACCACCGCCGATATCGTGGCGCAAAACGGGCTGCTGGACTGGGACCTGGTGATGGGCAGGCGGCAGAACCGGCCGAAATACAAGCTGGGAGGGCTCGTGCGGTTCGCGGAGGGAGACAGCCTGCTGATATCCCTCAAAAAAGACCTGCTGCTCAACCGGCAGGAATGGAATGTGAGCGGGGATAACCGGGTAGTGATCCATAACGGCGGCGTGGCCTTTGCGGACATCGGGCTGCAAAGGGGCGCGCAGGAACTGAGCATCGTTTCCTCCCCTGCCGCGGAAGGCGCCGCCCTGCCGGACCTCACCGTGAACCTGAAAGATTTCAGGCTCAGCACCGTTACCAGCCTCATCGAAAAAGACACCGCGCTGGCCGAAGGCATCAGCAACGGCACCATAAAGATATCCGGGCTGGACCAGACGCCGCTGCTAGACGGAAAGCTGACGGTGGACAGCCTTGCCGTAATGGGCTCCGCCATCGGCCAGCTCGCGCTCACCGCCAATACTACCGCAGACAAGCAGGTGCAGCTGGACGCCACCATCCAGGGGAATGAAAACGACCTGCGCCTGGCCGGCACCTATGCCGAGGAGATGGACTTCCAGCTGAATATCAACAGCCTCAATATGAAAAGCGTTGAGGCGTTCACGTTCGGCAACGTAACCAATATGAGCGGCAAGCTTAATGGCCAGGCCACGCTTCGCGGCACTACGGACAAGCCCGTGATACGCGGCAGCGTTCATTTCGACAACGTGGCCGGGCGGGTGACCATGATCAACAATTACCTGCGCCTGCCCAACGAAGACCTGGCCCTCACCGAAACCGGCGTCCGGTTCAACCAGTTCGTGATAGCGGACAGCACCGGGAATGAAGCCGTGGTGAACGGCGAGATCCGCACGACCGACCTCAGCGCCTTCCAGCTGAACCTGGATGTGAAGGCGGAGAATTTCCAGGCGCTCGGGCCGCAGAACCCGCACGATAAAGAACAGTTCTACTACGGCCCCGCGTTCGTGGACGTGACCGCCCAGGTGCGCGGCACGCTGGACCTCCCGCGCGTGCAGATGAAGGTAAAGCTCCGCGAGAAATCGGCCGTTACCGTGATGATACCCGAAGAGGAACCGGGAATTGCAGACAGGGCGGGCGTGGTGCAGTTCATCGACCCCGCCATGTGGCTGGACACTACCCTGCGCATAAAAGATACGGCGAACAGGGCCGTGGCCGGGCTGAAAGGGTTCGTGATCTCCGCTGACCTTGAAGTGACCCCGGAATCGACCCTGAAGCTGGTCATAGACCAGGCCAACGGCGATTTCCTGGAAGTGAAGGGCAATGCCACGCTCAACTTCTCCATGGACCCGAGCAGCAAAATGAGCCTTACCGGGCGTTACGAGATCGACGAAGGAAAATACAACATGAGCCTGAACCAGCTCATCAAACGGGAATTCCAGATAGAAAAAGGCAGCACCATCATCTGGAACGGCGACCCGCTGAGCGCGGACGTGAACATTACCGCCCGCTACGATGTGAACGCGGTGGCGGCGGACCTTATACAGGACCAGATCAAGTCCGACGACCCTGCGCGCAACCGGTACAAACAGAAAGTGCCCGTTGAAGTATATCTCAAGATCACCGGCGAACTGATGAAACCCGCCATCGCATTTGAGCTGGACATGCCTGAAAAAGACCAGGGCGTGCTGGACGGGCAGGTGTATACCCGCATCAAGCAGATCAACCAGGTGGAATCGGAGCTGAATAAACAAGTGATGGGCCTGCTGGTGCTGAACCGCTTCATTTCCGAAAACCCCTTCGACGGGCTGGACGCCCAGGGCGGCAGCGCTGCCGAAGACATAGCGCGCAGCAGCGTGAGCAAGATCCTTTCCCAGCAGCTGAACAACCTGGCGGGCAGCCTCATCAAGGGCTTCGACATCAATTTCGACCTGCAGAGCGAAAACGCCTACACCGACGCCGGCACCCGGGAGGAAAGCACCAACCTGAAGGTGGACGTATCCAAAAGCCTCTTCAGCGACCGCCTCACCGTGAGCGTAGGCTCCAACATCGGCATTTCCGGCGCGCAGACCCAGGGGCAGGACGCAAGCTCCATTATCGGCGACATGAGCGCCGAATACAAGCTCACGGCAGACGGGCGTTACCGGCTGCGCGCCTACCAGCGTAACCTCACCGAAACAGTGATACAGGGCCAGGTGGTGGAAACGGGGCTTACGTTCATGCTGATCATGGATTACAACGAATTCAGGGAAATATTC
>CBFHAF010000103.1:0-9753 GCA_965653435.1 uncultured Chitinophaga sp. | reverse complement strand
GGTAAGGATAATTCTTGATCCTTTCACTGCGGCCTTGTTCATTATACAGGTCTTTGAGCGTGTTTTCCAGCTCGATGTAACACAGCATGTCGATATGCCCTGCTTCCTGCAACTCACGCAGGTGGGCGGATTGCAGGGCGATGATCTGCGCCGCGGGGTTTTTGGTATGCGCGATCCTTTCCCATTCTTCAGGATCGATGTATGGCACGATGTCGTCTGAAAGTTTGTTTTCCCACTCGGGTATTTTGTAGTATTTCCGGTATTCGATGTTGTAAGGTTTTACTTTCACGTTCTCCCAGCGCCGCGATTCACGCAATTGGAAACGCAGGGCCGTGAGCCAGGCAATGTGGCGGTAAATGAGCGTGCGGTGGAACTGTAGAGCTTCCTGCTTGTTGGAGGAACGTACGAAATCCTTCACCATGATGCCCCAGGTGCGGCTGGTGTTCACGATGCCGCCCCAGATGATGCGCGCTTCCCACATGCGGTTATAGGTCTGCGTGTTCTTGAAACCCACGATGAAAGCGGCGCCGGTTCCTACCAGGGCTACGGGCACCCAGGGTACTCCGAGCCACTTCCAGCCCACTACTTCGTAAAGGATTACGGGGATGGTGGAAATAACGATCAATGCGTAGATGTTGGTCCGCGTCCAGAGTACGAACTCTTTAAAACTGTAATGGTTGCCTGCATTCATGCCAATAAATTAAGGAATTTATTTGTCTTTCTGCAGCTTCTTCATGAACACGGGAGCGAAGTCGAAAGTGAGCATGCCGCGAAGGTCGCGGTCGGGGAGGCCTTCCACTTTCTGGTCAATTTTATAATATTCCAGGCCGAATTTTACGATGTCAAAAAAGGTGAGGCGCGTAAGCATGCCGTACATATCGGGGGAATTACCATTGAACGGATCCTGCTTGCCGTAGTTGAAAGTGGTGTCTATGCCGGTGCTGAGCGGCGCATTGAAGCCGGGCACGTTGAATTTACGCGAGAGGGCGAGGTTGCTCCTGAAATCGAAAGCGCCTGGTTGGTCGCCTGCGGGCAGCAGGCCGCCCCCCGCTGCGCCGAGAGAGAATTTCCATTTATCGCTGTCCACCAGGTTGAACTGCGTGGCGGCGTTGATGCGGCCCCGGTAGGCCTCGGGAGCGTCCGGCCGGTAATCCAGTTCGCCGGTGAGCTGCATGAGGCTGAGCGGGCCGAAGTTCCTCATCATAAATCCCGCCCTGCCGTAAGCTTCAAGGGCCGAAGAATCACTGAAACGTGCGCCGCCTTCCAGCAGGCCGTAGTATCCTGCCGCGCCGGTGTAGACGCCGCCCATGAACTTGTGCTTTTCTTCCGGCGCAGGCTTGCCTTCCACAGGCTCTTTGTGGGAGTAGGAAAAATAGGGGAAGAACTCGAAGCCCTTGTATTTTGGTTTGTCCTTTTCGTCCTTGGGATATTTGCCGAGTGTGGACGCCAGGTTGAACCCAAGCCCCAGGCTCCATTTTTTCTCTTCCGCTTCTTCGTCGGTGCCTGAATATTTTAATTCGAATTTCTCCGGCGCATCGAGGAAGGGTGATTTCCAGCGTTTGTCCGGGATATTGTTCAGCATAAACGGGCGTTTGAAGCCGTAGGGCTGCTCGGTGAACTTGGCGCTGGCCGGGCCGAGCAGCGAACTGAAATCGAGCTCGCTGCCCATGAGCGCGTTCAGCCCCACCATACCGCCCTGCAGCAGCGCGCCGGTGATGAGGAAGGTGCCCAGGTTGTCTTTGGCGTATTCAGGCAGCTGGTCAGACAGGTATTTTTTCATGTCCATGTGCAGCACGAGGGAAGCCAGGCTGATATAAGTGCCCGAACTGCCGGATAACTGTTCCGCCATCTCGAGCCCCTTTGAAAAATCGATCTTGCCGCCGTACCCCGACATTTCTTTCATCTGCAAGGCATAAAAAATATTCCATAACGCCATGATCTCATTGGAGAGCAGCTCCTGCCCGAAAGTGGGATCGAACACGATGCTGCTGCCGTATTGTTTGGAGCGGGCGTAAGAATCTTTCCAGCGCTTGGGAAACTTGAAAAGCACATCATCGAAGATGCTGTAGAACACATGCGGTTTCTCCGGTGCGGCTTCTTTCTTCGGCTCTTCTTTTTTAGGTTCGGTGCCGGGCGCAGGTTTTTGCGCGTCCTCGGCTTTTTTGTCTTCATCCTGTTTCTGGACGGTACCGGGCGCAACGGGTGTGGGCCGGAAAAAAAGATCGGGCACGCTGGTGGGGCCAAAGAAAGGCCTTGATCTGGGAGCGCTGCCAACGGGGTCAGGTGTATGAACGGGCTTGCCCATGGGAATGGATTTCGGGGTTAATTACTCCCTGAATTTCCGAAAAAATATGCAAACTGCCTAAATCTACCGGTCCATCCACTCCTTCAACACCTTCTGCAAGCCGGGAATAACAGCATACACCATCAGCGGCACGACCATGCCGGTGATCAGTAATGTGCGCAGGGGCAATGGCTCTATGCGCTGCAGGTGACCGCCCGCGAAGGCAAATAACAGCGTGATCGTGGGATAAATGGCTATCCATACCAGCACGGCCATTTTCCATTTTTTGGGAGCTTGCTGCATGGCTATTGGTTTAAAGCTGTGAACAGATCATAGGTTGCAGCCACCACCTGCATTACTTCCACCTGCTGCGGCTTCTCCAGCCCGCTGGCGTCGCGCCGGCGCTGGAATTCAAGGAAGGCGGGCAGGGCCAGCAGCAGCTGCTGCGCGGCGGCGTTGGCATATTGTGCAATATGGGTAAAGGTTTTGCCGTCTTCCCCGAGATAGGAAACATAACGGATGGCGGGGTTGTTCAACGCCTGCAGCGCCCGCATGAAGGTGTTCACATTGGCAATATTGGCCTGGGCAAATTCGGCCTGAACGGTGTAGGTTACTTTTACGGTGATCATTTGTTTTTGTGTTTTTTGTGAATGTTCCCCAATAAGACACAAAACAATTCCCCGGCGTGACAGCCCCCATAAAATTATTGCGCCGCCACCGCGGAAGGCGCCATCCCAAAAGCTTTTTTGAAGGCAAAAGAAAAATGCGACAGGTCTTTGAAGCCCACTTCCAGGTATACGTCCGAGCTTTTCCAGCCTTTTTCTTTCAGCAGGTAATAAGCGTCGTTCAGGCGCTTTTGCTGCAGCCAGCGGCTGGGCGAAGTGTGGTAGATCTTTTCAAAATCGCGCTTGAATGTTGCCAGGCTCCTGCCCGTGAGATAAGCGAAGCGCGGAATATCCACGTTAAAACGGTAATGTTCGTTCATATAAGCCTCCAGGTCCACCTTGCCGGGCTCGCTGAAGTCGAATAACAGGTCCTGCAGGGAGGGGTTGGTTTCCAGCAGTATCATCACTGCTTCCCTTACTTTAATATTGGTGAGTACGGGGTTCAGGTCCTGCTCCATATCCATGTAAGGTTTCAGTGAACTGATAAAGTTGCTGAAGAGGTTGTTGGGCTTTAAGCTGACGATGTTCTCCCCGGCGTAAGGTTTGCGGGCGTGCAGGTTTTGTTCTTCGCTGATGCTTTGAAGGGTCTCTTTGTCCAGCAGAACGCTCACTGCCCTGTATTCGCCGTTGGCTGGCGGATGTTTTACGAACCTGGCCAGCTGGTTCTTCTTGTAAAGGCGGTACTCGCCTTCTTTGAACTCGTACTGCCTGCCGCCGGAATATATTTCAATGCTGCCGGCCAGTACATAGCTGAAGATATTGTCCGGTACAAATTGTTCCCCTTCCCGGCTTACATGCGAATAGCAGAAATATAAGATACTGGGCATCACGTTGTTTTCCATGTGGTCGTCGGTTTAAATGCAGAACAGCATTGCTGTACAAATCTATGCAACAATGCTGTTCCCATGAAAAAGGGGATTAAATTCCTTTGGCTTCCCTTATCACCCTGGATACTTCTGATTCGAAGAAATTTTCCGCATCATCCGCATCGGTGGAGATGCTGACGGGTTTCCATTCCGCCAGTTCTGCGTCGCGGGCGGCGTTTGCCTGTTCCAGCATGGCTACGGCCTCGCTGCCCAGCACCAGGTGCACGGGGGGATTGGGATGTACGGCCAGGTCTATGAGCACTTTGGCCGCTTTGGCGGGGTCACCCACGGGAATGAACCTGCCGTTGGATAAAATTTCCTCGATCACGCCGATGGAGTTTTCATAGCCTTCCACCCTGGGTGCGAAGCTCATGGAGTTGCCCGCCCAGTCTGTCCTGAACCCGCCAGGCTCCACGCTGGTAACGCGGATGCCCAGTGGCGTCACTTCTTTTGCCAGTGCTTCCGAGAACCCGGCCAGCCCGAACTTGGCCGCCTGGTACATGCTGAGGCCGGCATTGCCTATGCGGCCGCCGATGGAGCTGACCTGGAGGATGCGGCCATGGCCCTGTTTGCGCAGGTAAGGCAATACGGCGCGGGTTACCTCGATAGGGGCGTAGAGGTTGGTTTCCAGCTGGCTGCGCACCTGTTCGTCCGTATACGCTTCCGCCGCGCCGGTAATGCCGAAGCCGGCATTATTCACGACCACGTCTATTTTCCCGAAATGTGCCACTGCATCGGCCACGGCACGGTGAACCTGTGCGTGGTCGGTCACGTCCAGCCGGAGGGGAAGTATCTGACCGGGGTACTGTGTTTCGAGTTCTTTTAATTGTTCGGGATTCCGGGCGGTGGCCGCTACTTTGTGGCCAGCTGCCAGCACGGCGGCGGTGAGACTGCGCCCCAGCCCGCGTGAACTGCCTGTAATAAACCAGATTTGTGTCATTGTTTGAATTATTTACTGCAAAGTAAGGCCGTATATCAACCCGCTATTTTGTTCAAAAGCTCAATTTGTTTTGTTGAAAAGCTCACGTGTGGATGGGCTGCAGTGGCCGGTTTTATCCGGTTTCAGAGAGGTTGTGCGATTGCAGGTGTTGTTGCATGCCTTTTGCCGGGTATTTCCGTTCATATAAATTCATGGACCCTGTTATGCAGTCAGGGCGATTTGCTATATATTCAACCAAAGCAACAACAAACAAACCTAATCAACGCCCTATGTCGTTACCTTCCACCCGTCCCTGGAGCGCCGGACAGAAGCTCGCGTTCCGTTTCTTTTTCGTTTTTTTCGCATTGTATATTTTCCCGTTCCCGCTCAGCTTTGCGCCTTATGCCGGCGAGATATATGAGAAATTATGGCAGCTGTTCATTCCCTGGGTGGGAGCACACATCCTGCATCTGCCGGAACCTGTCACCATTTTCACCAATGGCAGCGGCGACACCACCTTCGATTATCTGAAAACCGGCACCATGCTGGCGCTGGCCGTACTGGGAGCCCTCATTTGGTCGCTGGCCGACCGGAACCGCAGGGACTATGATACCGCACATCACTGGCTAAGGGTATGGCTGCGGTATTACGTCGCTTACATGATGTTCATTTACGGTTTTGCCAAGGTTTTTCATTTGCAGATGCCTGCCCCTTATCTCTCTCAGCTGGTGCAGCCTTTTGGCGATAAAAGCCCGATGGGCCTGGCCTGGTCCTACATAGGTTATTCAAAGGCATTCAGCGCGTTCACCGGATGGGCGGAAGTGATATCGGGGCTTTTCCTTCTGTTCCGCCGCACCACTTTGCTTGGCGCTGTTCTTTCAGCAATCGTCACAGCCAACATCGTTGCCATCAATTTTTGCTTCGACGTGCCGGTGAAGCTTTTTTCTTCCTTCCTGCTGCTCGTTTCGCTTTTCCTCATGGCGCCTGATGTAAAGCGCCTGGTGAACCTGTTCGTACTGAACAAACCCGTGCAGCCGAAAATATACCGCAACTACCTGTCCAGGCGCTGGTTGCGCATTTCCGCCGTTGTACTGAAAACGCTGTTTATCATTTTCATTTTATACTCCCAGGTGGAAGGCAGCGTGATCGGCATGAAGAGGTATGGCGATGGCCGTGCAAAGCCGCCGCTGTATGGGATTTACAATACAGAGCTGCTGGTGCGCAACCACGATACCATTCCGCCGCTGTTAACAGATACCACACGCTGGCGCCAGCTTATCATCCAGTTCGAGAAAAGCGCGAACCTCAGGCTGATGAACGACTCCCTGAAATCGCTTAATTTTATAGTGGACACTTCCCTGAAAACAGCGACCGTGTTCAGCCGCGCCGATACCTCCCGGAAATCCGTGCTGCATTACACCTCGGACTCCGCTTTCCTTACGCTGACGGGTGTGCTGGACAACGATTCCGTGATGTACCGCTTCAGGAAATTCGATCATCGTTCGTTCAGGCTGCTGAGCCGTGGTTTCAGGTGGGTCAACGAATACCCGTATAACCGGTAAAACATTCATAAAAGCGATCATGGAAAACGAACATATAGACCTGCAACCCGTTTTCATGCTGGCAGAAACAGTACTGGCCGTTACAGACGTAGCGGCCAGTATTGCTTACTGGCATGAAGTGCTGGGTTTTCCCGCGAAATGGACCTGGGGTACTCCGCCAACGCATGGGGGTGTATCGTGGCAGGGCGTGGGCGTGCAGTTTTCGCTGCGGCCTGAGCTGGCAGCGGCATCCAAAGGCAACTCCATCTGGATGCGCGTAAAGCATGTGGATGCATTGTATGCCATGCACCTGCAGCGGAAAGCCGATATCGTTTCCCCGCTCGCCAACCAGCCTTATGGCATGAAGGAATATACCGTCAGGGAATTGAACGGGTATTATATCAGCTTCGCGTCGCCTGTTGCAGACAGGGAAAAAAGCCAATCCATCCTTCCTGCCTCCGTACGCATCGTTGAAAGAACGCCTTCGAGAGAGGAATACCGGGGCCTGCAAACATCCGTGGGATGGACCGTGTCCACGGATGACCACAAAGTGGACCAGGTACTGGCCGCCGCCGTGCATGCCGTGGTGGCGGAAGATATGCAAAACGGCGAAGCTGTCGGCTGCGCATTGCTGCTGGGCGACAACCAGACATTTTATTACGTGAAAGACGTGATGGTGCGCAAAGAATGGCAGGGCAAACAGATAGGCACCGCGCTGATGAAGGCGCTTACTTACTGGCTGGAAAACAGTGCGGCCAATAACGCCATGGTAGGGTTATATACCGGCGAAACGCTGGAGCCGTTCTACCGGCAATTCGGGTTCGGGCAAACATTCGGCATGATCCGCTTCACTCCATCGCCTCCCCCCGGTCAATAGCGCAAATTTGCACAAACGATTGCGCATTTTTCGGATCGATTCCTGCCTTATATTTGAATTGTCAACCAGCAATATCCTTGATAGTACAATAGATTAGCACAACTGTAATCGAAAAAAAAACTGTCGGAGAAAATTATTCACCTGTATACGCGATAAGCCGGTAGTGGCGCGCTGCCACTGCGTTACCTGTTATTTGCTACTCTTTAAAATAAGCTGTGCGGTGACGAAGTTCACCGCGGATTTGTTATTTGCTACTCTTTATTTGATTCTTACCTGACTATCCTGCTCCCTGACACCAGCCATTATTTATTTGTACTGAACACCAGTTCGGGGAGGATCTCTTCTGTGTAAAAGTCATCGGACTGTTCTTCGTGCATTGCGCGGATGATCAGTTCCATGGCTTTTTCACCCTGCCTGAATGGAAATTGTTCCAGCGAAGCGGCGGGAGGGAAGGCGATGTAGCTTGTTACCGGAAGATTCGCGTAGCTCGCAAAAATGATGTCTTCATTCACTTTCACGCCATGCTGCAAAGCATAACGCGCGGCGTCCATATGTACATAATCGTTGAAGCTGATAATGGCTGTGGGCGGCTTTTTCAGCTTTAGCAGCCGCTCCATGGCGCCGGAAGTTTGTTCCGTTGAAAGGTCCGTTGTTTCCACCAGCTGCATATCCACCTTGATCTGTTTTTTTGAATGCGCTTCCATGTAACCTGTCAGTCTTTCTTTGCTGGCAGGCAGGCTGTCCGGTCCGTTGATAAGCGCTATGCGCCTGTGTTTGGCTGCCAGCAGCCAGTTCACCATCTGTACGGTGCCGCGGTGCATATTGCAGAACACTTTGTGCGCATCCTTGAACGGCGGCACCCTGTCGAAATAAACGACGGGTATGCCGTATTTATGGAGCGATCGCAGGTGATCGTAATTAACGGTGTATTTACTGAGGGAGATGATGAGCCCGTCCACCCGCTGCTTTTTCATGGCGGCCACGATCTTTTTTTCCTGCTCGGGGTCGTCCAGGCTTTGCCCGAAGAGAATGGTGTAATCCTGTGCGATGGCAGCCATTTCGATGGCGCTGATGGCGGAGGAGAAAAAATCTTCCCGTATGAAAGGAAGAATGACGCCGATGATGGAGGTCCGTTTCTGCTTAAATGAAATAGCCTGTGAATTGGGCTCGTAACCCATTTCACGGGCGAGCGCCTGCACCTGCATCCGCATTTTAAGGCCAATGCGCGGGTGATTGCCTAATGCACGGGATACGGTAGAGGGCGACACTTTAAGTTTTTCAGCTATATCCTTGATAGTGACAACACTACTTTTCATATCGGACTAAAAGATAGTGAAAATACGACCAACAGCAATATTATTTTGCCGGATCAAAAGGGTGTTACGACTTTCAATTGTATAAAAAACTACTATTTCCAGTAATACTCCGGCAAGCGGATAACTTTTACATTCAGGGTAAGGACAGTAACCACCCCTGCCCCGTCTTTATGAAAACACTACTTTACCTCGCCGCTATCCCGGTACTGCTTGCCGGGTGCATTAAAGATCCGCAACCTCCTTTCCCTCCCGGTGAAAGATCCGATTTCCTGATGAAGCGCGCTATCCAGGTAGATATTTTCGCGCCGGATGAAGAAGGCCAGATCGCCACCTACACCAAGTATGTAGATGAATGGGCGTATAATGACCAGAACAAACCTGTGAGCAGGAGACGCTATTCCAACAACTTCACTTCCAACGATACGAACGACATACAGCTGGACCAGCGGGATACGCTCTATTACGACAGCCAGCGCCGCGTGGTGCGCTTCGAGAAGTTCGATGTGCATTACAACAAGATCGTCGAAAAAGATGAGTTCTATTACCGCGGCAACGAAAGGAGAATACACCGCCACAATTCCTATTTCAACCCGAACCCCATGCATGTGGATACTTTCCAGCTCACGGAAAACGAATATGTGTACGGCGACACGCTGTGCCTGCGTATACACAGGGGCTGGTTCATGCCGGGAAAGACCGACACCACCCATTATGTATACCGCAACGGAAACTCCGCCTACTGGTTCAGCCCGGGAGAGGTAGACCGCCCTGTAGGGTATGCCGGATATGACAATAAGAAAAATATCGAGCTTACCTGGAACCTGCCGCAGGGCCATCTCATTTTCAACCTTCCTGTTACAGGCGAGCCTTTTCCCCTGCCTGACCGCAACAACTGGATCTATAAAGGCCAGGACCCCAAGAGTGCGGGCTACCGCGGCGATATCGCCTACGACGGGAACGGGCTGATCATAAGAACTTACACGAAAGAATACACCGAAACCACGATCCGGTTCGAATATATTCCCGCCCGGCCTTAGGCCAGGAGCTCTTTTGCCTTGGTGGTGATCAGGTCTGCGATCATGCCTTTAAAGAAAGAAAGCGCGAAAGGCAGTTCGCCCTCGATATCCACGCTATCGGGTTTCACCTGTATGCCGCCTGATATATCGAACCCTTTAATAGAGAAGCTGAAGGAGGCATTGTCTCCTTCCCAGGTCTCTTTTACATCAGAGATCTTATCCGCCTGCTGTTCTTTCAGGTTTGTCAGCAGTTGCTGTATCCGTTGCTG
>CBFHAF010000102.1:0-9779 GCA_965653435.1 uncultured Chitinophaga sp. | reverse complement strand
ATCCTGTTGATCCCCGTCATCATCTTCTCCAAACAAACAGGGGATCCGTAAAACCGGATCCCCTGCTGCCGCATTTGCTGCTGTTAAGGTTTATTGCGCCAGCATGAACCGGAGCGTGATACCGCCGCGGGTGTTGGTAACAGGGTACGCGGTGGATATCACCGGTATGGTCTGGCGGCGGTCGTAGAAGAATTTAATGTTGAGGCGGTTGTTCACCACATAGTCGATGGAAGGCGCAATGCTCACCACTTTCTGGCCACTGGTGGGAATCACAAGGTCGGCATCCAGCCTGTTGTTCACCGTCTTATCATCACGGAAGCTAAGATCCAGCCTGAAGTTCAGGTCATTCTCCAGTCTTTTGCCGCCGTCTTTCCCGATCTTGATCGGCATGGGCAGGCCGCGCACGCGGTAGCCGCCGCCAACCGTGATCTCGCTGGAGCGCATTTCGCTCAGCTGGTAATCGATCAGGCTGAGGCTGAGGGTACGGCTCCTGCGGAAGCCCACGCGCAGGTTCAGGGAATTGGTGAAGGTCATATCCGCTTCCAGCAGGGGCACGAACGATTCCGTGATGGTGAGGTTCGGCACGAGGAAGTAAGGCACGTAGTTGCCGCTCACGGTGTCCCTGAACGCGGGATAGCCCAGGATCAGCGGATCGTAGAACACGAGGGCCGTATTATAGGAGTTCATGCTCAGCAGGCCGGTGTACTGGTGCGTGAGCGTGAAGTTCGTCAGGAAGTCCGTGAAAGGCCTGATGCGGCTGAGACCGTTATAGCTGACGCGCCAGTTCGGGCGCGGAAGAATGTCTTTGAAAGGATTGGAACGTACATTCTTCGCATAGTTCTTCAACAGCGGCGCCTCTTCCGGCGTAGTACCGGTGTAAGCCGCAAGGAATGCGGGAATCAGCACATCCTGCGCATAACGGCCATACCCATAACGGTACGTCGGATCTTTGGGATCGTATTTCGGCAGGTTCGGGTTCTGGTTGTACGGGTTTTCGTTGCCAAGGCGTTCGGACACGCGCTGGCGGAAGCTCTCGAAATTCTTGAAGGTCTGCGATACCCCGTCTTCTGTATTGATCTTACCCCACATGGTCTTGATCGCGATGAACGTGATCTCAAAACCGCCCGCGTCATACGGATTCAGGTGATTGAACGCGCCATTGCCGAGCGTATCTTTAAACAGTTCCGTATGCGTTTTGGAGAAGGATTTCGTCAGGTTCAGGTCTATGCGCAGGTCGCGTACGGGCTCCAATTGTGCCTGTATATCCAGCTTCTGGGTGAACTGCTGCTGGAACTGGATGTTGAACAGCGTATCGGGGCTCAGCAGGCCGCGTTTGGCGAAATCGTCCATAAACGCTTTGTCCGGCTGTTTGCCGAAAGTGAAAGCAAGGCCCGGCGCCATGGACTGCCAGTTCATGCCCACCAGCTTGGTGCTGTCCAGGTAGCCCGGCATACGGGTGCCCGCGTTTTCGGAATAGTTCACGTTCACACGTTTCAGCGCCATCACGATACGCATCAGCCCTTTCACTACGGGCGATATGCCGTCTTCTTCCTCCGCCTTGGGCTTCTGCTGGTTCTGCGCGGCCGGCGTGTTATTCATCATCGGCGGCACGTATTCTCCTCCTGATGAAGCGCTGGCGTTGATTTTCCGCAGCCATTTATTGCGGTTGTACAGCTCATTGAATTTGAACTCGGCGGTCAGCGTTTTCTGGTTGGAGTTCTCGATGGCGTTCCCAAGGTAGGTCGCCAGCCTGGAAGCCCCTATCCATCGGTATTCCGTGGCATAACTGAGCGCTACGTTCGTCCAGCTCAGGGCTGGCACCTTGGAAGTAGGCAGTGTATAGGTCACGTTCGCATTCTGGAAATAGTTGGTGGTACGGCCGCCTTTCCAGAAGTTGGAGCTCACGCTGTCTTTTTTCGGGCCGGTATTGATTCGTCCTGCAGGCTCGTCTATACGCGAGTTGTTCACGGCATTGAAGTCGAAAGACAGGTTGCGGGAAAGATCCCACTTCAGGGAATAATACCGGTCGAAGCGGAAATACTTGTCATAAGTCTCCTGCAGCAGGAACCCGCCGCCGCCGATGTTGCGCATGCGCGTGGCGCCGAACTGCCGCGTAATGTCTGCCCTGAAGCTGATGAGCGTGGGCACATAGTTGAAGTTAAAATCACGCAGCAGCGCCAGCCACGGGCTCTTGCTCTTTATCAGGCCCTTGAGCGGTTCTATGAATTTCTGCGTACCTGTATAGTTGTAGCCCAGGCCGCCGCGGTGGCGGGTGAGCACGTCGCTCTGGATCTGCGGGTTATGGCGGGATATCTGTGAATAGGAATAACTCACGTCGAAGTTCTCTATATCCCAGAGATGGCTTTTCTTTTTATCCAGCGCCATTTTACGCACGTTGGTAAAGTTGAGGCTGGTGATGGATGTAAAGTCCTGCGCATCCCTTTTGATGGAGTCGCGTGTTTCGCGGTCGCGGGCCATGGCCAGCTTGTCCTTCAGGGTGATATCCTGGTCGTAAGGGTCATATTCGGGATTGCTCGTGGTCTGGGAATACCCGGCGTATACGGGCACTGTAACGCCTACGCTCTTCGGCAGCAATTTGCCGAGGTCGAGGTTGGTGGCGATGTCATATTGCAGGAAGTTATCCCTGAAGCGGTCGTTCACACGCTGGTCTATATTCCCGAAGCCCGCGGTATGCATGTTGCCGCTAACGGTCAGGGTACCGAGATCGGAAAGGCCGATGTCCGCCCTTGCGAGCGCAGCGTAGCCGCCTTTTTCATCGAGGCCGGTGAGGCGTAGCTCGTTGAACCATACTTCAGTGCACTTAGGCAGGCCGTCGTCTTTCGGGTTTAATACGCCGATCATGATGTTGCGCACATCTCCCAGGCTTGGGTTACCTACTACCGACAGTACGTTCGCCCCCTCGCGTATTTCGTAAGGCACCAGCGGGCTGGCGCCGTTCAGGTTACGGGTTTGCTTGAGGCGCGCGAATTTGTCCAGGTCCAGGTCCACGTCGTTTTCTGCGGGCCATACTTCGGTGTCGCGGCTGGAGTTCCAGGGCGTTACCTTCAGCGGGATGCGGTACTCGTAGTAGTTTTCGGTGAAGTCGCTGCCCACGCGGATGATGGCTTCGAGCTGGCCGTCTTTCAGGGAAAGCGGGTCGCTCACGGCTTCCGCATGCAGGAACATCTGCAGGCGTTTATACTGACGGAGGTCCAGCGGCACGTTTTTGTACATGGCCCTTACCTCGCCGTCTTTCAGGTTGCATATCTGTGCGGAAAGCGCCTGCTCGTTCAGCAGGATGTTGGTGCTGTTGGTGCTGAGCGTGTTCTGCCGCAGGATGCCGGGAGGCAGCACGTACGGGATAGGCTGGCGCTTGGAGTTCTCTTCGATGTTCACGGCGGAAGCGTTGAACACGGTGCTCTGGTCTACAGGTACAGGGTCGCCTGGTTTCAGCTCATATAAATAACGGCGCCATTGGTTGCGCACGAGGTCGAGCTTGGCGAAACGCAGCACCACGGAATCTTCGAAGCCGGTGAGGAACATACGCATAAAGCGGATGCTCTTGAAATCGGGGATGTTGCCCACTTTCCGGTCGTATTGCGTTACGGGTACCTTGAACTGGTACCAGGTCTGGTCCGCCTGCTGGCCGTTCGGCAGGGTCACGCGGGTCACGAAGCGGTCCACCACGTAATTGCTGCCCACCTGCATGTCCGGCTTCAGGTCCACACGGTACTGGAAGTATTCTTCCGTTTCGTTCATGGTGTTGTCGCGGTTCAGGTCCTCGGACTCAGGGTAGTTGGTGGCCGCGTTGGAGAACTGCGAGTTATCGTTGGAAATGGGCGAGTTGCCGTCCGGACCGTTGATCTTTTTATAACGGCCGAGGATATCTGTCCGGCTCGCATCGTAAGACGCGTCGCGGTACCATTTGTAGTCGTCGTTGGACGGGTCGGCATTTGCGTTCAAATAAGCGGGAGACGAGCCGCCGAACACCACTGCAAGATCGTTCAGGTACTGGGCGCGGAAATGATGCTCGTCGTTGTTCTCAAGACCGTCGAAACCCACGTCCTGGTAACGGCGGATGGCGGGATCGTTGTCGAACGCCTGGGTGATCTGCTGCTGGAACTTCGGCACGCGGCCCCATTTGGAGGAATCCACTTTGTTGAGGCCGGTGTTGGGATCGGGCAGGCCATTCTCGAAAGCCTTGCGGGAATCCTTCAGCACGTCTTCTGAAACGTTACCCAGGTTAAAATAAAGCGAACCGCCGGCGCTGCCGGGGTTATTGAAGAAAGGATCGGGTATCCAGAATTCGATGAACTCGATATTTGCGGTCTCGAAGTCGCTGTTGTCTATCGCACGCATGATGCCGCCCCAGCGGGAAGCCGGGTTCCGGAGCCTGCCCTGGGGCGTGACTGAAGCTAAGGTGCTTTCGAAGTTATACGGCCCTTTTTCTTCAGGGTAATAAGCAAGGTCGAGGGTACTGAGCTGGCTCTGCCCGAAGTCGGTGGAGCGGTTGGGGAACACATCCCTTTGATAGATCAGCCTGGTGCGCGGGTCGCTCTGTGAAGCGTCTGTTACGCCGGGCGGCAGGTTGGGCGATTTCGGTATCTGCAGGGTGGGCTCAATGATGTACCATGCCAGCAGCGCCCTGTTCTTGCCGTATGCCAGCGTATCGTTGAGGGCGGCTTCAGGGAAAAGAATGCTGCCGTTGGCGTCGGTCGCATCGCGGGGCGTGGAAGCCAGGCTCCAGGCGGTGGCCGGGAACTTCAGGTCGTAGCCGTTGCGGGCGCCTTCGAAGTCATCGATCATTACCTGCCCCTGCTTGCTTCCCGGCTCGTTCACCAGCTTGCTGTGCCCGGGGAACAAGCGTGCCACCTCACCGGTAAAGTTGATGGTAGCGGGCTGCTGGGTCTGGTAGTTGGGCAGCTTGTCCAGCAGGCGGGTAAGGCCGCGCCATTCGGAAATATAGTTCGCATCCAGGCCCACCACGGTATTTTTGATCGGGTCGTCCCCGTAATTCACTTTCTGATAGTAGGGCCTTTCGCTCATCCGCACGATAGTACCGCCCAGGTTCAGCTTGTCGTTCACGTAATAATCCAGGCGGGTGCCCATGTAGTTGCGCACCTGCTGGCCGAACAGCGCGTTGTTCTCGAATTGTACGTTGATAGGCACGCCGGAGCTGAGCACCCCGCCGTTGATGATCTTGATTCGGCCGAGATTGTAATCGATGATGAAGTCCACATCTTCGCGGAGCTGCTGCCCGCCCGCCGTAACGGTCACGGAACCGCGTGGGATGTTGAGCGCATTCAGCGATATCTCCGATGAGTTGGCCGATTTATAGGAACCGCGCAGCACATACCGGTTCAGGTTAGGGAACTGCTGGGCGATCACTTTAATGGAATCGTAGAGCGTGGTGTACATGTACTGCTTCTCCAGCGCTACATTGCCGCCGAACACAGGCTTCAACGCTTCGCCGAAGGGCTCCAGCACGGGGAACATGATCTTGCCGTTCTGCGGAAAGATGGTGTACCCTTCCACATAGTCGAACACACCGTCTGGCTGGGGATCGTTCTGGTTATTGAGGCGGTCCAGGTTCAGCAGGGTGATGATGGGTGCGCCGGCATACTGGCCCTGGGCATCGGGCAGGTAACGTTTTTCGCTGGGCGCGCGTGTGTCGGTGCCGGGGTCTTTATACAGCACATCCAGTTTGAAATCCGCCCGGTTGATCTGGAAGGCGTCGGTGGAATAAATATTTTTCATCATCAGGTTCCAGATAGGCAGGGCCGGCCTTGCGGAGGTGGCTTTCAGCATTTTCAGGAACAGGATGCGCTGGTTGGCGGAATTATTCTGGTCGGGCGGTATGTCCTGCGAGAACTCACCCACCTTGAATACCTTGCCGTTGTAGGTATACTCGAAAGCCACGGCCAGCACTTCATCCGGCTGCAGCTGCTGTACGAGGGAGATGAAACCTATCTGGCGGTTGAGGATGTAGTCTGTTGAATCCAGCTTCCGGGCGAAGGTCTTTTCGAAGTCCTGCACCGGCTGAAGGCCCAGGGCCAGCAGGCGGCTCACCACGGTCCCGGTGTTGCGGGCTCCGGGGTCGCTCACGAGGTTCTGGTAGAGGTCGTTCGAACCGTTATTGGGCAGGCGCGAGTTGGTGAAGCTGGTGATATTGGGATTGTGCGGCCTGTTCTCGCCGATATCCATTAAACCCACGATGTCCCGCGTATCGGTAGTGGCGCCGGATTTGTTGGTCACCCACACCTCGATGCGGTTGATGTAGGCCTGGGTGCGGATCACAGGCAGGGTGGCCATGGCGTAGTTGAAGGTATCACGGAAGTACTGGCTGAGCAGGAAGTGCCGGTTGTCCTCATATTCATCGGCCCGGCGCACGAAGTCCGTCACGCTGTTGCCGCCGCGCAGCACCATGTTCTGCTTCTGCGACTTCTGGTTGCTGAGCACGCTGGTCATGGTCAGGCGGCCGAACTGCAGCTGGGTTTTGACACCGAACAGCGACTGCACCCCCGGAATGAGGGAGCTGCTGAGCGGGAAACTTACGTTACCTGCTTCGATCTTTTTAATGATCTCGTCCTGGTAGCCGGTATATTCCAGTTTCACCTGGTTTTCGAAGTCGAACGTGGACTGGGTGTTGTAATTGGTGATCAGCTTGAGCTTCTCCCCGATCTTGCCTGTCACGTTCATGTTGATGTCTATATCGAAGTCGAAGCCGCCGTTTTTGCGGGCTCTTTCCACGAGCACGGGGTTCTTCACGTTCTGGCCCTGGTAACCGAAAGTAAGCCCGAGGCTGCCCTGGGGCTTGATGTCTACCTTGGTGCCGCCGAACACGCGGTCGAAGAGTTTATCGCCGTAATAAAGCTGTGGGGCGCCGGCGCGCTGGTTGAGGTTGCCGATGGTACCGGCCCTTTTCTGCCAGTAGTCCTTTTCACTCTGGGCAGCCTGCATGCGGTAGAACTCGCCGAAGCTCATCACGGTGGGCTGGCGGTAGAACTGGTTGCCTATTTTTTCGGTAACGATGTATTGTTTGGTGACAGGGTCGTATTCGACGTCTTTTTTGATGGTGGCGGGGTCTTTCAGGTCGATGGCATTACGCACGGGGTCCGTTACCGAAGTGCCCCTCCGGTCGCGGATGGGATACTTCAGTGTATCCGGTTTAGCAGTAGTATCTGGAACATTAGTGATATCAGTTTCCCCCTTCTCCACAACTCCGCTTATATTTCTATAGGTATATCCCGAACTATTCCTGTTTCTGGCGGCCGATTCAACAATGATAAAAGATACAACACCTATTACTGCAAGTGCACCATAGTATTTCTTTCTTGCCAAGCGTTCTTAGGTTTTATAGAGGTCAAGGACTTAAATTTATAGATTTTTAAGGGATTTTTTGATAAGTGCCTCCAATTCATTTAATTGTGGCTCGGCTTTCAGCACCCTTTGTATTGCCTGTTCAGCCATATTACGGGCTATACCCAGGGTTACCAAAGCATTTAACGCATCATCCTGTATAGTATTGTGGGTATTTACTGATAAATGTAATATATCTTCCCGGTGTTTTTTCATTTTGTCTTTCAGCTCCAAAATGATGCGCTTGGCGGTTTTAGCCCCTATCCCCTTCACCCCTTCCAGCATTTTTTCGTTCTCCATGAGGATCGCTCGTTGCACATCGTCCGGCTGCAGGGAACTGAGCATCATCCGGGCGGTGGTGGCGCCTACCCCCGAAACGCTTATCAGCTGCAGGAACATGGCCCTTTCCGCGTCGGAAAAGAAGCCGAACATGGTGTGCGCGTCTTCCTTGATATGTACGTAAGTAAGGAGCTTACAGGTTTCCAGGTGCTGGATCTGGCTCCAGGTATGGAGGCTGATATGCACCTCGTACCCTACCCCGTTTACGTCCAGGTGTACCAGGGTAGGCGTTTTGTGGGCTAATTTGCCGTTCAGGTATGCTATCATATGGGAATTATCTGCCGGCGAAATTAACTTATAAATAGAATTATTCGTTTAAGTCGTATTTTTACGCCCATTTTAATAACTTATCCGAACAATATGAGTAAAATTACAGCCGCCATTACGGCGGTGGGTGGGTATGTTCCCGACTATGTACTGACTAACCAGGAATTAGAGAAACTCGTAGAAACGACAGATGAATGGATCACCACCAGGACCGGCATCAAGGAGAGGAGGATACTGAAAGGAGAAGGTAAGGGCACTTCCGAGCTTTGTGTTCCCGTTGCCCTGGAGATCTGCCGGAAAAGAGGCATTACCCCCGAAGAAATAGACCTGCTGATTGTGGCCACCGTTACGCCGGATATGGTGTTTCCCGCCACCGCCAATGTTGTTACGGATAAGATCGGGGCAAAGAACGCCTTCGGGTTCGACATCAGCGCCGCCTGTTCAGGCTTCCTCTATGCGCTGGATACCGGTGCCAAATTCATCGAAAGCGGCCGCTACAAAAAGGTAGTGATCATCGGCGCCGATAAAATGAGCTCTATCATCGACTATACAGACCGTGCCACCTGCATCATCTTCGGCGACGGCGCCGGCGGCGTGCTGCTGGAACCGAACACGGAAGGCCTCGGTGTGCTGGACAGCGTGCTGAAAAGCGACGGCCACGGCAGGGAATTCCTCAATATGAAAGCCGGCGGCTCCGCAAGGCCGGCCACCGCTGAAACCGTTGCCGCCCGCGAGCACTTCGTGTTCCAGGAAGGCAAAACGGTATTCAAATACGCCGTAGCCAACATGGCAGACGCTGCCCGCAGCATCATGGACCGCAACCATCTTACCGCCAACGATATCACCTGGCTGGTGCCCCACCAGGCCAACCTGCGCATCATCAGCGCCACGGCAGACCATATGGGCGTACCTTCAGAGAAGGTGATGGTCAACATCCAACGCTATGGCAATACTACTGCCGGCACCATTCCTTTATGCCTCTGGGATTGGGAAAACCAGCTGAAAAAAGGCGACAACCTGGTACTGGCGGCCTTCGGCGGCGGGTTCACCTGGGGCGCATGTTATGTGAAATGGGCCTACAACGGCAACGGCTCCGGCAACTGACCTGAACTTACCTTAAATCATAGGAAAGTGTAGGCCCTGCGGCTTACACTTTTTTTTTGCTCCAAACCATATTCTTCCCTTCCTCGGAGGATCTGCAACGGATACCGGTACATGGCATGAAATGAAATCAAATAAGTGAGTGCCACAATGGAAATGGAGTTACGGGCTTACAAACACCTAAGCGCAGAGGGTCAGATCTCGAACACCAGCCCGTGCCGGGTCAGCGCATCGTACTTCGGCCTGTCGAACCGGTAAAGGTGCGCGCCTTTTTTGGAAGTGCTTTTGTCTTTTTCTTCCAGCTTCTCCAGGATGCCCATCGCCAGTATCTTTTTCCTGAAATTCCGCTTATCCAGCGGGCGCTGGTAGATCTCTTCGTACAGGTTCCTCAGCTGCGGCAAGGTGAATTTCTCCGGCAGCAGCTCGAACCCGATGGGATGGAAATGCGCTTTATCCCTCAGCCGCGTGAGCGCATCGTTCAGCATTTTGTTATGGTCGAAGATCAGCTCGGGGATCTGGTGCAGGCTCAGCCAGTGGGCGCCGTGGGCATTGGCCAGCAGGCGGTCGTGCTCGCTGATCCGGATGAGCGCATAATACGCAATGGATATCACCCTGGCGCCGGTATCACGGCCGGTATCGCCATAGCTCTGCAGCTGGTCCATGTAAATATCCTGGATGCCGGTGGTCTGCCGCAATACCCTGATCGCCGCACT
>CBFHAF010000101.1:0-9789 GCA_965653435.1 uncultured Chitinophaga sp. | reverse complement strand
TGTCATGCACAACATGGTTGTGCTGGTGCCCTTCAGAAATGTGGGCGCCTATATCATTGACTGCGTCAACTCGTTGCTGGAACAGCATTACGGCAACTATGAAGTTTTTCTGCTGGATGACGCATCAGACAATGGCACACTGGATTTGATCGACGAAGAGTTCAGCTATATCCGCAAAATAAAAAATGACCGCCGTATGGGGCCTATGGAAAATGTATACAGGCACCTGGCGGGATTATCGCTTAACGATGATGACATAATAGTGCTGCTGGACGGGGATGATTATCTTTTTGGGAAATACGCCCTTCAGATCGTGAACGCGAAATATAATGACGGCGCGCTGCTGACATACGGGCAATATATCAATAACTACGGCCAGATAGGCCACTGTTCTCCTTACACTATGGAAGAGTTTCAGAACTTAAGAAAAGCTCCCTGGAAGGCATCCCATTTAAAGTCTTTCAAATACAAACTATTCAAAGAATTTATGAAACAAGACCCTGATGCCATGAATTTTAAGTTTGGTAACGGTCAGTTCTATATGGCTGCGTCCGATCAGGCAATAATGATCCCTTTAATGGAAATAGCAGGCTTTGAAAATACCAGTTACATTTCAAATGTGGTTTATTGTTATCGTCAGCATCCGGACAATGACCGCAGCTCGTCCCGGGGGCTGGAACTTCAGATGCATGCAGTAGACGATATACGCGCCAGGCCACCGCTAAAACGGGCATTCTGATCGTACAACAAATTTTAATCAAGCTGAATCTCTATGAAACAGTATGACTATCTGATAGCTGGCGCGGGGATTTTCGGCGCTACCTTTGCCTACGAAATGAGCAAACGGGGGAAAAAATGCCTGGTGATCGACAGGCGTGATCATATCGGGGGAAATACGTATTGTAAAAACTGGGATGGCATTAATGTACATGTGTATGGCGCACATATTTTTCATACCAACGACGAAAAAATCTGGAACTATGTAAATTCCTTCACGGCATTCAACAGGTACACAAACAGCCCGCTTGCCATGTACAAGGGGAAATTATATAACCTTCCCTTCAACATGAATACTTTCCAGCAATTGTGGGGAGTGAAAACACCTGAGGAAGCGCAGCAAAAAATTAAAGAGCAGATAGCCGAAGCCGCGGTCGCACAGCCCGGGAATCTGGAAGAGCTGGCCTTATCGCTTGTAGGAACTGATATCTACAACTATTTTATTAAGGAATATACCGAAAAACAATGGGGAAGAAAGGCGACGGAATTACCCCCTGAAATTATCAGGCGAATCCCCATCCGGTTCACTTACGACAACAACTATTTCAACGACCGGTATCAGGGAATTCCCATTGGTGGCTACAACCAGCTGACCGGTGCTTTATTGAAAAACGTTGAGGTAAAGCTGGGGATCGATTATATCACCAACCGGTCGGTATTGAATGAGCTCGCGGAGAAAATTGTTTATACGGGCATGCTGGATGAATTATTCGACTTCAGGCTTGGCAATCTAGAATACAGAAGCCTGAGATTCGATCATCAGCGAAAAGAGACGCCCAACTATCAGGGCAACGCCGTGATAAATTATACGGAGAAAAGTATCCCTTTTACACGTATTATAGAGCATAAGCATTTTGAATTCGGCAACCAAAAACATACGGTAATTACGAAAGAGTACCCCCTGGAATATTCTGCACAGCATGGAGCTGAACCCTATTATCCGGTCAATGATCACAGAAACGACCTGTTGCACAACAGGTACAAAAAACTTGCATCGGATAACGGGAACCTGATATTGGGCGGCCGGCTGGCCGACTTTAAATATTATGACATGCATCAGGTGATCGCATCTGCACTTAAAGCTGCCCAAAAAGAAACAGAACCCGCTTGATTTAAATTAAAGAACTCGTTTACCGCATGGGTATGCTGCTGACCAGGCGCTGTTAATCAGAAGGTCGCTGGTTCAAGTCCAGCAGGGGGAGCAAGATAGAAGGCCTGGTATCAATACCAGGCTTTTTTATTACCTTTTTTTGAAAGATACAATCACCTCCCCGTTACCAAACATTTCCTGTCAGGATTTATATAATCCAGCTGTTTCTCTTCAAATAACTGTTCTAAAGCTTCGCATCCGTTCTCTATCTTATAATCTCTTTCTTCCTTTGTTATCGGGATAAGCCAATAACAATGAATTTCATGCCCCCCAAAATTAAAAAGTTCGAGGTCCTGCCCGTCAAGATAGGGTAATGATATAAAGGCATGATCGCAAATTGAATTATCCAGCCAGGATTGGCCGATATTGACCGTATGATGAATATTTAAGGGAAGGCCGTTCCGATGATATGAAGCGCTATAGGTCATCAGCCCTACTAATTTGTAGTCGGGCTTCGGAGAAAATGCAAACAACTCGATCAGGTTATCATCCATTCTATCGGCAGACATGCCTACTGTGCAATAGGTGAATGCACTATGGCGCTTATTGGGAGGAATTTCAAGGACATAAAAATCAGCATGCAATTTTTCTCCAGGACCTTTATCAAGTACTTTTTTTCTTCCCTCAAAACCGAAGTACACCTGATAATGATGTTCAAGTGCATTTATATATTGTCTTGAATCCAGGATCTGCATCTTGTATAATAAATGTTCAGATAAAAGATAATTAAATGACCTTATCACCGTTCAAAATTTCCTTCACCAAATCTGTCAATTCCCGCAAAGTGGCAATCTCAAGCTCAACTATATTTAACCCCGCAAGGGCAGCCGAATACCAGGCAGGGTAAGAATCCGTATGAGGTGTTAATGCCCATATCAAAGGGCTGTATGGACTTGCGTTAATCTCAGGAAGCTTGTTTTGCAGGAGCTCCTGGTAAGCTTTGCATGTTTGTACCGGAACATGACCGGAGGCAAGCTGTTCTACAAGTTTAAGCGCACCTTTGCCAAGGTCATCCAGGTCTTTCTCAACAAGCAAACAAAACCTGTAGGCAATTATCCGTTGTTTCCTTTCAGCAAGCGGCTGAACTTTTGTCTTAAAGATTTCCCAGTATTGCTCTGATTCCTTTTGATCCACTGAATAAGATTTGACTTACAAAGATATCCCATGAAGAAAGCGCCAGGTTGAAAAGGAGCACTTCTAAATAGCTTTCATATTTGGTATTGATCTCGTCAAATATACCGGTTAAGAAATTGTGCAGCTCCTATTGCACAATAATTTTTGCTTGTTGCTTCTATGCCCGCTGGTTTAATGGCCCTGACAACAGGATAGGCAATAATAATCAGAGCCACCGGATGCAAGAACTAATACACCGCGAAACTCATCAACCCCGCCAGGTCGCATTTACCCCTCTGAATGTCGCATTTAACCCCTTTTGCTTCGAAATGGGCAGCTTAGCTTTGAGATGCAAATTATTGACCTATGCGCAAGCTAATAATGAAAATGTCGTTCTCGGCGGACGGTTTTGTCGCCGGCCCAAACGGGGAAAAAGACTGGGTCTTCAAATCCTCGGATGAGGGATCGAGGGCATGGGCAGTAGAACGGAGCTGGGAAGCGGGCCTTATCGTCATGGGCCGCAAGTCCTTTGAAGGCATGGCACCCTACTGGCCGACTGCGCCCGGGCCCTTTGCCGGGCCGATGAATGAAATACCAAAGGGCGTCTTTACCCAAAAGGGGTTTAAGGTCTCTTTGCCCGGAACCGGGCAGTCACCCGCCGCGGTTTCCTGGGCGGAAGCACGGGTTTTCGACGGTGATCTTGCCGAAGAGATAAAGAAACTCAAATCAGAACCGGGGAAGCCGGTCTACGCCATCGGGGGCGCCGGATTTATGCAAAGCCTCATCGCTACAGGACTTATAGACGAATACCACCTGGTTACACATCCCGTGTTCCTGGGCGGGGGGCTATCGGTCTTCGATGACCTTGCACAACCGCTGGACCTGGAGCTGGCCGATACCAGGAGCTTCCCGGGAGGGATCGTGGCCCGTATTTACCGCCCTGCATAGCCATCAGTTGCCATAAATTATACACAAAAATCACGAAAACGCAATCAACCCCCACCTTTCTGCCATCTGTTAAATCGGTACCTTTAACTCATACAATAACCATCAAATAAATGTAGTATGAGCAAGATCACAGTAAAGGACGGGACAGAGATCTATTACAAAGACTGGGGAACAGGGCAGCCGATCGTTTTTCACCACGGCTGGCCTTTATCGGGAGACGATTGGGACGCCCAGATGATGTTTTTCCTCAATAAGGGATTCAGAGTTATTGCACATGACCGGAGAGGGCACGGAAGATCTTCACAGGTGGCAAACGGGCATGATATGGACACCTATGCAGCGGATGTTGCAGAGCTTGCGAAGGCGCTTGACCTGAAAGACGCCATTCATGTCGGCCATTCAACCGGCGGCGGCGAAGTGATCCGCTACGTGGCGAAACATGGCGCAGGGCGTGTAGCGAAAGCTGTGCTGGTAAGCGCTGTTACGCCCATCATGGCGCAAACGGCGGGCAACCCCGATGGTATTCCAATGTCGATATTCGACGAGATCCGCGAAGGTACCGCCACTAAACGCCCCCAATATTTCCAGGATTTTACGATCCCCTTCTATGGATACAACCGCGAAGGCGCGAAAATATCCCAGGGCATCAGGGACAACTGGTGGCGCCAGGGCATGATGGGTGCAATAAAAGCTCATTATGACTGCATCAAGGCATTCTCGGAAACGGATTTTACGGAAGACCTGAAAAGCGTGGACGTGCCGGTGCTGGTGATGCACGGCGAAGACGACCAGATCGTTCCGTTCCAGCTCACTGCATTAAAAGCGGTAAAGCTCCTGAAGAACGGCAAGCTGATCACATACCCCGGTTTTCCGCACGGAATGCCCACCACGGAAGCGGCAAAGATAAACGCCGATCTGCTGGAGTTTATTCAATCCTGATGAATGACCGGAATGGTCTTTTCCGGCAAGCAACTATAGAAAAGAGGCCGTCTCCTGTGTTCGTAAATACAGGGGGCGGCCTCTTGCTGTTTCCGGCCCCTGGCCACGAATTAAGGGAATAAAAAATGATATACATTTGAGCTGTTCCCCCAATCATATTTTTTGCGTAAATACTAAAACCCCGGATATGAAAACAATATTGACCATCCCCGCATGTACCATTATGGCGTTAATCGCCATTTCAGGAACGCCGCTGTTCGCCCAGGACAATAAGGACGGGCAGATGAAACAAAGGATCGAATTATCCAGGACCGGAGAAAATCATATACTGCTTTCAAAGCTGGCGGGAAACTGGAGTTTCAGCGGCAGCCATTTCCCGCCTGATGCAGCGCCGGTCACATTCAACGGCAAGGCAACAAGGAAACCGGTAATGGACGGCCGCTACTTCATTTTTGAAACAACGGGCGGAAAGCTGGTAATGCCCTGGTCCGACGGAAAAGAAGTCACCTACCAGGATATGGTCATCGAAGCGTACGACAATCAAAAAAAGAAATTCGTGAACGCGATGATCGCCAACCATTGGAATACGGGGATTGCGGTATCTGAAGGGGTTTATGATCCGGCCACCGGCACCATTACCTACGAAGCAGAAACCGCCGCCGGCCCGGGGATGAAAATCATCGTGCGCAGCCTCCTGAAAATTACCGGCGACGACCGGTACACCGTTGAGATATACACAGTGTCCGGTGATAAAACAATAAAGAGATCAGAGATTAATTATACCAGAATTAAAAGCGATAAGGAATAATATTATTGGCTTCCGTTTAACATCAGCAGCAACTGCCTGAAGAACCCCTAGTACTCCTCCCCGGAAGGCTTACTCCTGCCTGGCCCGTTCTTTTTCATAAAGCTGCCGGGCGTCATATTGAATTGTTTAAAGAAAATACGGTTGAAGTGGTTGGGCGAACTGAACCCCGTGATATTGGATACTTCAAATATCCGGTATGTTCCTTCGGCAAGCAGCTCCGCCGCTTTTTTCAGCCTGGCGAGGTTGATCAGTTCATGAATGGTGAGGTTGGAGATCGCTTTTATTTTCCGGTACAAGGTAGGGCGGCTCATGTTGAGGGTTTCTGCAAGAAATTCCCCGTCCAGCTGGGGATTGTCCAGGTTCTGCACGATGATGTCATTCAGCTGTTCCAGGAAAAGTTCGTCCGCTTTACCGTTGGCCATTGTTTTCATATGCACCAGCGGCGAGTTGGCAAAATATTCCCTGATCATGTTCCGGTTGGTGATCAGGTTGGCGATCTGCACTTTCAGGTGCCGGGGCGAGAAAGGTTTATCGATATACGCATCCGCGCCCAGCTCCAGCCCTTCTATCCTGGACATCAGGGTGTTCTTCGCGGTTAGCAGCACAACCGGGATATGGCAGTGCTCAAGGTTCGATTTGATCCTTTTGCAAAGCTCAAACCCATCCATCACCGGCATCATCACATCGCTGATCACCAGCTGTACGGAAGTGGCGGCCAGCACTTCCAGGGCTTGTGCGGCATTCGTTGTGCGGATGATGTGGTATTCCTTCCCCAGGATCTCCTCCACGAGCTCGAGTATCTCTTTATTATCGTCTACCACCAGGAGTGTCGGTTGCATGTCGTTAAGTTGATTTTTTCTGTACTGAGCTGAGCTTGAATTCAATTTTCTGATGTACCGGCAGGGTGAGCACAAATGTGTTCATCCCGCCGCCCGCCTGCTGCAGTTCCAGCACACCGTTGTGCAGCTGGGCAAGCGCGCGGGCGAGGGGAAGCCCAAGTCCTGATCCCGGCTGCGCGGTGGCATCTATCCGGAAGAACGGCTCGAAGATCTTTTCCCGCAGCGCCCAGGGTATCAATGCGCCGTCGTTGCTCACTTCTATGCGGAACGTTCCCTGCGCGCCGGATGGCGGCACAACCCGTAACAGCACTTTTTCCGCGGCGTATTTCACGGCGTTGCCTGCCAGGTTGCTCATGATCTTGTGAAACGCTTCGATATCAATAAATGCGTGGAAACTTTTCTCCGGCAGATCGATGTTGAACGAGAGGGATCTTTGCTGCGCCTCGGATATGAACGCCTGGATGTTTTCCCGGACCAGTTTGGGTACATTCACCTTCACGAAGCTGAGCGAAAAACCCTGGTTCTCCGTTTTGCGGAAATCGAGCAGCTGGTCCGTCAGCGCCACCAGCCGCTCAGTATTCCTTTCAATGTTCTTCAGGCTTCTTTTTATCTTCGGCTGCTCCCCGACCTCGTCTATCACCATTTCGAGCGGCGCTTTGATCAGCGTCAGCGGGGTGCGGATCTCGTGGGCCACATTGGTAAAGAATTCGATCTTGGCCTTGTAAACTTCTTTTTCCTTCTCCTGTTCAAAAAGCGCCAGCCTGCGCTTGTGTTTTTCTTTCTGCCTCCGGTGATAGGCGCTAACCAGTATATATACCAGGGCAAGCGCGATCAGCACATATATGGAATATGCAAGCGGGCTAAGCCACCAGGGTGGCGAGATCCGGATATGCAGCAACGTTTCCCTGCTCAGCCAATCGCCGTTGTTACCGGCTGTTCTGATCCGGAACGTATAGTCGCCGGGGGACAGATCAGTGAAATAGACCTTGCGGTTGTAAGGCAGGTACGTCCAGTCTTTGTCCAGCCCGTCCAGCCGGTAAGCGTACTGCGTCATATCCGCCGCAATGTACGTGAGCGCGGCGAAGCCGATAGTGAAGGAAGACTGGTCGTGCGTGAGCCTGATGGTATCCGTAAAGGAAACTGCGCGGGGCATTGTTGAACTGCTGACCGGCAGATCCTGGTTGTGTACCTGGAAGCTGGTGATGTATACAGGCGGGCTGATTTTATCCGGTGCAACGAGATCGGGGTTAAAGCTGATCAAACCCTTTACGCTGCCGAAATACAGGGCGCCGCCGGGATCGCGGAAGCCGGAGCTGTAATTGAACTGGTCCGTAAGCAGGCCATGCGCTTTGGTGTAGACTTTCCAGTTGTTCTTCGCCGGATCGTAGCGTACCAGCCCCTGCGAAGTACTGATCCAGAGCTGTTTGTTCTTGTCTTCCAGCACCTTGTACACCATATTGCTCGGCAGGCCGGAACTGGTACTGAAGCGGGTGAAGCTGCGCCGGTCTTTACCCAGCCTGCATACGCCGCCTCCCTCCGTGGAGATCCAGAGGTTCCGGCCGCTGTCCTGGAAAATACCGCACACACTGTTACTGCTCAGGCTTTGCGGGTTACCGGCGTCATAAGTGAAATTGCCTTTTTCCCCTGTTTTTGCATTGTAGAAATACAAACCGTTGCCGATGGTGCCGGCCCAGATAACGCCGTCACTGTCTTCGTACAGGCAGAACACGTAACTGTTCTCCGGGAATCCGGCTGCCGGTTCAAAACGCCCTGTGCTGCGGCGGTATCGGGAAATTCCATGGCTTGTGCCGAACAGCATTTCCCCGCCACGCGTTCTGCAGGCGGAAATGATGAAGTTCGACAGCAGCCCGTTGGCCGCCCTGTCTGCATTATAATGCCGGAGGCGTTTGCCCGTGCGGAGGTCAAGCACATCCAGCCCCTGCTGGAAGGTGCCCACCCATAGCTCGTTCCCGTCCACCAGCAGTGCGTGGATATTGGTGGATGAAATCGTTCCGGGCGAAGTGAAACGTGTTACCTCGCCGGTGCGCATGTTGAGCTTGTTCAACCCGGCATCCTCGGTGCCTATCCAGAGATTGCCGCGCCCGTCCGCGCAGAGTTCCCTCACGGCGTTCCCGCTCAGGCTGTTGTCGCTGCTGTTGCGGAAATATTTCGAAAAATAACTGTGGCGGCTGTGATAATAATTTACCCCGCCGAAATAAGTGCCGCACCAGACGCCGCCTTCCGTATCCTTGTAAAGCGCATAGGCGGCATTATCCGAAACGGAATAAGGATTGGAATCCTGTTGCCGCATATTTACGGAACGGCCGGTTTTCAGGTCTATGGTGTGGATGCCGGATTCTGATGCGATCCAGTATTCATCTGCCGAAAAAGGCAGGATGTCCCGCACGTACACCGGCTTTTGCTGCGCAGGAAGCCCCAGCAGCGCGCGGTGTGTGCCCGTCGCGGGATCATAGGCCGTGAGCCCGCGGATGGTGCCGATGAGGATCTGCCCTGATGGCGCACTATAGATGCAGTTGACCTCGCCCGGCCTTTGCACGCCGGCTTTGGAAGAAAAGTTCACGCAACGGAACATGTCTTTTACGGGGTCATAACGGAAGAGGTATCCATCCAGCGAGCAGGCCCATACGGTTTGATCTTCGCTGATGCAAATGGCCGCGATCCTGAGGGATTGCGGTATGCGGAAATCATAATAACGTGTACTTCGCTTCCGTTCGTCGTAACAATACAGCTGCAGGTCCGATGTGAACCAGATCTTCCCTTTGCCGTCCGGTTGAATATCAAGTATCTCGCTATCGCGCGTGGGGCCGAGCAGTGTAAAATTTTCCGTGCGCGGATCAAATTCATAAAGCCCCTTCCGTGTGCCCACCCACAAGGTCTGGCGGATCCCTTCCCTGATGCTGTACACAAATTCCTTGACGTCCTGCTGGTTGTCCTGCTTCATGTTGAACGCCTTGAAAGTGCCGCCGTCGAAGCGGTTGAGGCCTTCCTTGGTGCCGAACCACATGAATCCGCGCGCATCCTGGAAAACCGAGAACACCGTGTTGTTGGACAGCCCGTCTTCCACCTGGTAATGCCGGAAGTAGACGGACTGCCCGCTGGCTGTGCCGGTACACCAAAGCAGCAGCGTGTATATAATACAATATCTCATCCCACAGTAAATGATCTTCTCAAAAATAGCTAAAACACCCGCAAAA